>JASJDW010000187.1 GCA_030064955.1 Crocosphaera sp. | reverse complement strand
CCTTTAGCTATGGGATAGAGGGTGTTGTAGTTCACCCAGTCAGGATAACACCGGCAAAATAAGGATATGTCATATTTGACTATATTTTTATGAACTATTTTAGGCTTGAGTATTTTATGGCTAAAGAAACGATATAGCTAGGGTTGATGTAGGGCAGTATATTGCCCTAATTATTTGATGCGATCGCTGATGTTTTTTTCGTTCTTAACCTAGTTTCGTTGAACTCAAGTTATTAACCATCAATGACAACTTTACTTTGAGGATAAGCAATACAAGTCAAAATATAGCCTTCTTTTTCGTCATTGGGATCTAAACCATCAGCCTCACCCTCATAACGAATCTCTCCTTCTAGTTTCTTCACTTTACAACTACCACATCCTCCACTACGACAACTAGAGTCAATGTCTATCATTTCTTCTTCAGCTAATTCTAATAAAGAGATTTGTTGATTACAGAGAACCTCTTTTCCTGACTTCGCAAAAACCACAGGATAAGACGTATTATTACTAGAAACGGTAACAGGTTTTGGTGTAGTAGAATGACCATTGTTGGCGATATTATTATGGGTTGGGACAACAGATGAATTATCATTTTTCTCTCCAGAAGATGATGATCGTTTTTTATTAGAACTTCCAAAACTTTCTTGATAGTAGTTTTCCATCGGAAAACCTAATCCTTCCACTAGGGTTTTAACCCCTTTCATAAAACTATCAGGACCACAAACATAGATAACTCTTTCTTTGAAGTCAGGACAAATAGCAGGTAATAAAACTTCGTTTAAACGTCCTTTAAATCCCCACCAAGGATCCCCTGTCGTATTTCGAGTGATGGTTAATGCCAGATTAAAATTACTATGATTTGCTGCCATTGCTTCGAGTTCTTTTCGATATATAATATCTCTCGGACTTCTTGAACTATGGACAAAAGTAATATCTCGGTTAGCCACGGTATCTAAGGCCCAGCGGGACATAGACATCATCGGTGTAATGCCGCTTCCTGCGGAAATAAATAGCAATTTAGTTGCGTTATTATCCACACAGGTAAACTTCCCTGATGGCCCAGTTAAGGTAATTTCATCCCCTACTTGAAGATGGTCATGTAACCAATTAGAAACTAACCCAGGCGGTGCATCCGGAACATCAGTCGGAGGCGGAACTCGCTTAACCGTAATTTCTAAAGTATGGGGGCGAGAAGGGGTAGAAGAAATTGAATAAGCTCTTTTTCTTATCTTACCATTGATATTTAGATTTAGGGTAACAAATTGACCTGGTTTATAATTAAATAAAGTGGGAGAAGTGCCAATAAATCGAAAGGTTTTAACATCTTTGGTATCTTCAATAATATTGAGACAACGAACCGTTATTTTTCCTTTATTCCACCAGTCAATTCCTGTGGTAGTTGGAAGTTGAGATTGAAAAGTAGTAGGAAGAGATTCTACAGATTGTGAGGGGGTTTGACTTTCTTTTTTAGCTGTGGGTAAAGGAGGAGAGATAGCAGATTTATTAGACGAATTAGCAGGGGAAGAAACGGAATTAAGTTGATAGTTATTTAAAGTTGTTTTAGGATCAACAATTATCTGATTTGATGGTTCGGATCTTTCTATCTTTTTATCAACAGAACGGCGATTTTTTCTCGTGAAAGCTTTAATATTTTGTAAGCTTCTTTTATTGGATGATTTGCTATTTTTGTTTTTTCTGTTCTTAGATTTTTTTTTAATAGGTAATCCATCAATAATTAAGACAAATTCACCAATACGAATAATATCATCGGTTTCTAAGGCATAGGATTTATTTTTGTTAACCACTTCATCGTTATATTGAGTGATGCCTTTTTCAGTTAACTCTTGAAAGTAATATTTCCCTTTATCAGTAAAAAATTTGCCATGCACTTCCTGAACTTTAATACTAGGAAGCATTAATCCACAACTGGGAGAATTGCCAATTAAACACCCCTCATCTTTGAGGCGATGATCACTTAATTCTAGTTCCTGATGTTCTAGGGGATGTTGCGGATTAAATAACTTAATTTTAAGCATGGGATTAACTAGAATAAAAAAGGAGGTAGAGGCTGAATCCTTATGGTTCTAGAATGCCCAAAAAACTGCTAAACTTAACAATGTCAGGATCTTTTTTTGGACTGGTAGTAGACTCATATCAGTTCTCAAAAATAGCTGGAGATATCTAGTTTGGGGTGTAGGGTGTGAAGTCGCTTCGCTCTTGGGTGTAGGGTGTGGGGGTGATCTTGAGTGTGGGAAGAGAGGGGAGTGTGGGAAGACTAGGAAGAATATTAATATCTTCTATCTTGCTCCCTCTGCCTCCCCATCTCCCTCGTCTCCAAAGTCTCCTAGTCTCCCAGTCCCCCAGTCTCCAAAAACTCCCAGTCCCCCAGTCTCCCAGTCCCTGTCTGTAGGGTGTAGGATCATATCAAAGAATAAACTCTCCCCACACTTCCCACACTCACTCAATCGAATATTCATACAGGCAATTACAAACTACTATGAAAGGTGTCATTTTTAATCGATATGGTTCTCCTGATGTTCTAGAATATACAGACATAACCAAACCTTCTCCTACCGCCAAACAATTACTGATTAAAGTTTTTGCCAGTAGCGTTAATCCTATCGACTGGAAAATTCGTCGCGGAATGCTACAGATTGTTACAGGAAAAAAGTTTCCCTTATTTCTAGGTTGCGACTTCTCTGGAGAAGTGGTAACCGTTGGGGAAGAAATCTCTGATTTTCAGTCAGGGGATCAAGTGTACGGTTTCTTGAGTGCTACTTCTGGCAAAGCTTATGGAGAATACATTGTTACAACGCCTCAAAATACTATTCTTAAACCCACTAACCTAACTTACTCCCAAGCTGCTGCTGTCCCTTTAGCTGCTTCTACCGCGCTACAAGGCTTACGAGATAAAGGAAATATCAAAAAAGTTCAAAAAGTCCTAATTAACGGGGCATCGGGCGGTGTAGGTACGTTTGCAGTCCAAATCGCTAAGGCATACCAAACAGAAGTTACAGGGGTTTGTAGTGGCAAAAATATCCCTTTACTCAAAGAATTAGGGGCTGACCATACCATTGATTATACTCAAGAAGACTTTACTAAAAATCAAGAACAATACGATATTATTTTCGATGTTGTGGGTAACTATTTCTTTAGAAAATGTCAAAAATGTTTGAAACCTCAAGGCATTTATGTAAGGTTACTACCCAGTTTAACCTCAATATTTAATAGCATTTTGGCCTTGTTTTCTCGTCAACAATCAAAATTATTATTAGTCGAACCTAACCCTAAAGATTTAGCTGAATTAAAAGATTTAATCGAACAAGGAAAAGTAAAACCCATTATTGATTCTACCTATAAATTATCAGAAATTATTGCAGCCCATACTTACAGTGAAACGGGAAGGGTTGTAGGTAAAATTGTCCTGGAAGTTTAAATAATTTAACTTATTAGATGAACTAATCAAAAAATATAGCCTTTCCCAAACTCATGAGGTACACCTAAAATTCAACTTCTGACTCCTGATTCCTGACTCCTGACTCCTGACTCCTAAAACTAGAAAACTTTGTACCTCACAATTATGGGAATTACTATAGATAACATCATGCTCTTTCGTCAATTATTTGATGAAGAATCATCCACTTATACTTATTTAATCGCCGATCGCACCTTTAAACAAGCATTATTAGTCGATCCTGTGCTAGAACAAGTAGAACGCGATCGCCAACTACTCCATGAGTTAGGATTAACCTTAAAATATTGTTTAGAAACCCATATTCATGCAGATCACATCACAGGAATGGGAAAATTGCGACAAATGACAGGATGTTTAGGTATTGTACCTGAAAATGCCCAAATTGCTTGTGCAGATGATTTTTTGAAACAGGGAGAAATGTTGCGCTTAGGAAACGTTATCATAGAAGCGATCGCTACCCCTGGCCACACAAATAGTCATTGTGCCTATTTAGTGAATCAAAAGGCTATTTTGACAGGAGATGCCTTATTTATTCGAGGATGTGGACGAACAGACTTTCAAAGTGGGGATGCAGGAACATTATATGACTCGGTGACGCAACAACTATTTACCTTACCCGACGAAACCTTAGTCTATCCTGGCCATGACTATCGGGGTCATACCGTTTCTACCATTGGGGAAGAAAAGCAATATAATCCTCGCTTTGTGGGACGCGATCGCCTTCAGTTTATTATCTTTATGAATAATCTGAATTTAGCTTATCCTAAAAAGATGATGGAAGCGGTTCCAGCTAATGAAAAATGTGGCAATATCTAAATAGTTATAAGGTATATTGAATAATGAGTAAAAAAGTTTTCAAGTTAATTTTCTTCTTAGGTTTAATGTGTTTATTATTGATCCAACCTGCTTATGCTGTTATTAGAGAAAGCAAAATCCCCCCTAATACTTTACTTTATAAATCCATACAAACTTGGCGAGATCAATCTAAAAATCCTTGGCAATTGATTTTTTTCAAAGAAATAAAAGGCGATAATCAACCTACTATTAATCTTCGTTTAGTCGGGTTTCCTGACTTATTTGAATTTGAACAACCTCAACCGTTAATTATTAACATTCGAGATGATTTAACCATTAAAGTTCCTGATGTATTCACCAGCGATCAAGAAGCATTTTCGCCGAATATGGGACAGTATAATTTTAATTCAATTATAGATAAGTTAGAAAGTAATAATTTTTGGATATTAGAATTACCGTTAAAAGATAATGATTCTATTATGATTAAAGTCCCTTATTTTATTTTAGAAGAATGGGAAAAAATTATAGTTGAAACAGAAGAATAGTTAAAATAAATAGCAATTTTATAATGAGTACAAACTCTTCTAGTTTTAGGAGTTCGGGAGGGCAGGAGTTCAGAAGTTCAGAAGTAGTGCTAGAAAACTTTTGCTAATTAAATAAAAAATAACCGTTACAATAGAGACTCAAAAAATAGTACAATTTATAAGATAATCAGTATTTGAGATACCTATGGCAGCTAACGTAGAAATTTATACTTGGAGTACCTGTCCCTTTTGTATTCGGGCGAAAGCTTTATTAGTGAAAAAAGGGGTAGACTTTACCGAATATTGTATCGATGGGGATGAACAAGCAAGGGACGCAATGACACAACGGGCCAATGGAAAACGTAGTTTACCCCAAATTTTTATCAACGATCAATCCATTGGGGGTTGTGACGAATTACATCACTTAGAGTCTACTGGGGAACTTGATAGCTTATTGGAGCAGTCAGTAGCATAATGAAACTTGTTTTTATTATTGATCCTATTGCTAAACTGAATCCTGGCCATGATAGTACCGTCGCTATCATGGAAGCGGCGCAAACATTAGGCCATGAAGTTTGGATCACAGAAGTTCATCAACTCAGCGTAATTGACGGGAAAGCATGGGCTATCCTATCTCAAGTCCAATTGGTTCGTGTTACCTTAAAAGAAGGAAAATGGGTTAGTGTTCCTCAGTGGTATGAGTTATCTTCCCCAGAATTAAGGTGTCTTGAAGACATGGACGCTGTGTTTATGAGAAAAGACCCTCCAGTAACCATTCGTTATCTGTATGCGACTTATATTCTCGAATTAGTTGATCCTCAAAAAACCCTAGTTATCAACTCCCCTCAAGGACTGCGAGAGGCCAATGAGAAAATGTATACCCTACAATTTTACTCGGTGATGCCTGAGACCATTGTCAGTCTTGATAAAAATATTATTCGTAAGTTTGTTGAGGACAAAAAACAGGCCGTCCTTAAACCCTTGGGAGGAAAAGCAGGGGAAGGAATCTTATTTTTAGAACCTAGCGATCGCAATTTTAATTCTATTATTGAAGTCAGTACCCATCAAGGTCAAGAACCGGTTATGGTTCAGCGATTTTTACCAGAAGCGAAAAACGGAGATAAACGGATTATTCTCTTAGATGGTAAAGCGATAGGGGCCGTTAATCGTGTACCAACTGGTCAAGAATTTCGCGGTAATATGGCTGTTGGGGGACGGGTTGAAAAAACAAACTTGACCCCTCGAGAACATAATATTTGTGAGGTTGTTGGACCGAGATTACGCCAAAATGGGTTATATTTTGTGGGTATCGATGTTATCGGCGGTTATTTGACAGAAGTTAACGTTACCAGTCCTACTGGTATTCGAGAAATTGATCTTCTTGATGGGACAAATTTAGGTCAAGAAGTGATTCAATGGTTAGTTGACACTCCCCACGAATAGAATTCGGGGGATTCTTCCTTCATAGACCTATCTTGCTATTACAGGGCGAACCAGCAATAGTAGCGGACAAATCTCCAGAAGCGTTTGGATCTGAGATCCAGGTTCCGACGTGACCCGTCGTACCCAAGGCTCGATTAAGAATATTAATTGCGGCGTTTTCATCACGATCTAATCGACACCCGCAAGCACAAACATGGGTTCGAGTTGACAATGATTTTTTAACGACAGCACCACAATTAGAACAATTTTGAGAAGTATAAGCAGGGTTAACTGCAACAGTTACCCTCCCCATTTTTACCCCAAAATACTCTAACCATTTCCTAAATTGATACCAACCAGCATCATTAATTGACTTGGCTAAACAATGATTTTTAACTAAGTTTTTAATTCTCAAATCTTCATAGGCGACCAAATCGTTAGATTGGATTACGCAACGGGCAAGTCTTTTTGCGTGTTCTTCACGTTGCCTACTTATTTTGAGATGTTTACGACCAAGTTTATTGATAGCTTTTTTACGGTTGGTTGAACCTTTCTTTTTACGAGAAACACGACGTTGATGAAACTTTAATTGTTCTTCTCCTTGACGATAAAATCTAGGATTGGGTTCAGCTTGTCCTAATGAATCAGTGTAGAATTCCTTTAAACCTACATCTAACCCGATGGTTTTATGAGTTGGTGGCAATTCTTCTTTAAGATCAACAGAAATGCAAAACTGGCAGTAATAACCATCAGCACGACGAATTAACCTAATTCGTTTGATTTTATCTTTAGGGTAAAAAGCTAAATCCCATGTCCCGATTAACTTAAGTTTTCCGATTCCTTTTTTATCAGTAAACTTCATATGTTTAGGATCTAAAAGTTTCCATCCACTGGTTTTATACTCTACAGAACGAGTATTTTTCTTAAAGCGTGGATATCCTTTTTTCCCAGGAATCTTCTTTTTACAATTATCAAAGAATCGAGCAATAGATGACCAACATCTTTCGACAGAAGCTTGAGTGGCATGAGAATTTAGGTCTTTAACAAAAGCAAACTCAGAACGTAGTTTTGTGTTGTAACGATAAAGTTCAGCACGAGTTACATTTTTACCATCCATCCAATAACGCAAGCACTTATTTCTAACGAATTGAGCCGTTCTAATTGCTTCGTCTATGGCCTGATATTGAAGTTGCTTTGCTTTAACCTTAAACTCGTAAACTATCATTTGACGCTGAGACATTTGGCGTAAATATATCCTAGCATGGATTTTCTTGGTAGGCAATAAATTGCGGTGCGACCCCGCTCCGTCTTACGGAGCCAGGGAATGCGCACCAAGAGAGCCGTCAGACTTATCCCCATATTTGGAAAATAGGGGCTTGCGTCCTCAGCTTTTCACGGTCAGGTTCGTTCTATATAATTTTACTCAGATCTTTTTATCAATTACTGAGAATTTTCTTGAGACCAAGCAGGATGGGAAAATAAAGAAGCGGTTACCCTAACCCCTCTAAGTTGATTGAGTAAAGGTAAATGGCCAACCGGCGCACTTAAATCCCAAGTAAATTGATTAGGATATTGAGTCCAATTATTGTCTGTTTTCCAGCCAATTTTTGGCCATAATTTATTGAAATCTTTTCCAACAGATAACCACAGCTTTCGCTGCACAGAAAAGCCAAATTTTCCCTCTGAATGTAACCACCATAACGCATTAATGGTTTGTAAATCTGTTGTAGGAAACTGCTCAACTTCAGTAAAATAAACCCATTTACGCTGAATTGCACCTTCCCCTGCTAATTCGCATAAAAGATGACGGGTTAAAGTGTCTGCGTCTTGAAATTTTTGCTCAATCAATAATTGATTAAGGGGTTTATAATCTATGTTTCGTTGAGATTTGAGGGGGATAATTCCATCTGGAAAATGGGTTTGAATAAATTCTTCTGTTACGGGATTTTTTAATTGATAAAGGGTACTATAAATCTTACCTCGTACAAGGTCAACGGCATTGACATCTGATGCTTCTAAAAATTTCATTAATACTTGCCAACCCCCTTCTCCTATATTCATTAATTGAGGGATTAATTGAAGTTGGTCTTTTTGTGTTCCATTAATAAACTGATCTCTCAGTTGAGAGAGATTATGGTCTGTGTTATCAATTGTAGCGGTTTGCTGGTCAGTCATGAAACTATCCATTGAGACTAACAGTAATGTGTTGTTTGCTTAGATTAATCTAAGGATTAATTAACACCACTGTATGATAGGGATTGAGGACAATGATTGCTCATTGACCGCTACTAATATTATCTCAAAAAGCGGTTCAATTTAGAAGTAAAATTAGGGATTAATTTAACTCGTGACCGATAATTTCAGGTTCGGTAAATTCGTCTGACATCTCTAAGACAGCACGGATAACAGGTTTCATCATAGGACTGTCACCGTTTTCATCATCTTCATAACGACACCGTTTGGCCCGTCTTGATACTTGCACCACCACACGATAACGGTTTGAAGCTGCACTCATCAGGCGATCAGCCCGCTCTATCATTTCACCAGGATTGACAGGAAAATGTCTACTCATTTTATTAATGATTAATAACTGTTTCCTTGAGATTACCAAGACAGGGTAAAGAACAATTCAAGGTTAGGATAGGAAAAAATTAATTTTTAAGTTTTATATTAAGAAAATTTAGATTAAAGTTGATTCGTTCATAGCCAATGTTGACGAGGATTAAACTGTTCTTTTTCACGAATTTGCTGATACAAAGCCATTTCTTCTTCACTGATTTGCGAAGGAATAGCAAGTTGTATTTCTACCAGTTGATCCCCCCGTTTTCCTGAACTGTCAGGATATCCTTTATTCGCTAAGCGTAACCGTTGGCCAGGACGAACCCCTTTAGGAACTGTCATCTTTACCAAACCATCAATGGTGGGAACTTCCACCGAACCCCCTAAAATGGCTTCACTGGGGGTCACAGGCACTTGACAAGCAATATCGCTTCCCCGTAACTCAAAAAAAGCGTGGGGTGTAATGGTAATTTTAAGATAGAGATCCCCTCCTTGGAGTCCCTGGCCTTTCAGACGAATTTTCTGACCATCGATCATCCCCGAAGGCATATCCACTTCAAGCGATCGCCCATCTTCGAGGCGAATACGTTCCCGTCCTCCACGATAGGCTTTTTCTAGGGGAATATTTAACTTAGCTTCTACATCTCGTGCGGTACGAGAGGGGTTAACTACTTTTGCCCGTTTAGTGCTGCCGGGGTTATAGTCTTGAAACCGCCAAAACTCGCTTTCTCGACTGTAACTGCTGCTGTTGTTACCATTGCGAGGGGGTCGAGGTTGAGGACGAGAGGGACGGCGTTTGGTTTTACCAAAACGGGCGCGATCGTAGTCAGCCCGTTTTGCTTCATCAGAGAGAATATCGTAGGCTTCATTAATACTCTTAAATTTTTCTTCTGCTGTTTTATCCCCTGGGTTAACATCAGGATGATACTGCCGAGCTAGTTTACGAAAAGATTTTTTGATTTCCTCGGCGGTGGCATCTCTAGAAACCCCTAAAGTGGCATAGTAGTTACGAAGTTGCTGCATATATCAGTATAAAACGGGACTGGGAATCAGGTCAGAGTTTTTATTTTAATGGTCTTGTGGATTTTAGAACCAATCGTCATCCTCTTCATCCCATTGATTTTCCGTTGGAATTCGACGGGAGCGATCGCGACTATAGTAAGTCTCTGAGTTTCTGGGGGGATAGGAACGAGGTTCAGCCGAAGGGCGACGAGAACGGTGACTTCGGCGATCTTCTTCCCATTCATCATACTGGTCATCGTAGCGTTCATAACGAGGAGACGGGGAACCATAGGTTTGACGCTCATCGTAACGAGGTGAACCATAATCTCGGCGTTCTGGATAACGGGGTGTCCCATAATCGCTGCCGTAACTGTCTCCACGGGAGGTGTAAGGATAGTCATCGTCATCGTCTCCTGTGAGGGTGCGACGGATGGATTCAAAAATGCCTTCCTCTTCTTCATCGTCGTATTGTAAGCGTACTTCTCGGTTCAGTTCGTACAAAACATCTTCTAAGTCTGCTTGCGCTCGATCTAAGCGTCTTTCATCATCTTTATCTAAACTGTCGAGGATTTCTGCATTCAAAGATTCAATTTGACGACGATACCCACTGGTAAACTGAGTTCCGAAGTCTAGGGTGACATCTTTTAACCGTCGTAATGCCTGATCCGTTAACGCTTTGGCTTTGTTACGTTTTTCGATGCGTTCTCTGCGTTGTCGATCTTCTTCAGCATATTCTGCTGCTTCTTGGATCATGCGGTTAATTTCCCCTTCGCTGAGGGTGGAAGCCCCTTGAATGACCACACTTTGTTCTCTTCCTGTGGTGCGATCGCGGGCGGTGACTTGTAAAATGCCGTTGGCATCGATATCAAAGGCCACTTGTACTTGAGGAATGCCCCTGGGTGCCGGCGGTATACCTGTTAATTTAAACCGGCCCAAGGATTTATTATCCTTGGCCATTTCCCTTTCTCCTTGAACTGCATGAATTTCTACCATCGTTTGATTATTTTCCCCAGTGGAAAAGATATCGGAACGGCGTACAGGAATAGTGGTGTTACGGGGGATTAATTTTTTCGTGACACCGCCGATGGTTTCTAACCCCAGGGAAAGAGGAGTCACGTCTAATAATAAAATTTCTTTCACTTCTCCTGCTAAAATGCCCGATTGAATGGCTGCCCCCACTGCTACCACTTCATCGGGGTTAACGTTTTCGTTGGGTTCTATGTCGATGAAACTACGGACTAGGGCTTTGATCATGGGCATTCGGGTTCCCCCACCTACTAACACCACTTCATCGATTTGTACAGGGCTTAATCTGGCATCGTTTAATGCCCGTTTAATGGGACGAGTCAGACGACTCACTAAGTCAGCGCAGAGGTCTTCAAATTGAGGGCGTGTGAGACGGGTTTCTATGTGCTTAGGACCGTCTTCAGTGGCCGTTATGAAGGGGAGATTAATATCGGTAACACTGACCCCTGATAGCTCGATTTTCGCCTTTTCTGCTGCTTCTGTGAGTCTTTGTAAGGCTTGTCTATCCGATTTACGTAGGTCTATGCCTTCTTGTTCAATAAATTGCTCAGCTAACCAGTCTACAATGCGTTGGTCAAAGTCACTCCCACCTAGTTGCGTATCCCCACTGGTGGATTTTACTTCAAACACCCCGTCACCCACTTCTAAGACGGAAACATCAAAGGTTCCCCCTCCTAAATCAAATACTAAGATTTTTTGAGATATGTTTTTGTCTAACCCGTAGGCTAATGAGGCTGCTGTTGGTTCATTGATAATGCGTAAAACCTCTAATCCTGCGATTCTTCCGGCATCTCTGGTAGCTTGGCGTTGGGAGTCGTTAAAATAGGCGGGAACGGTAATGACTGCGCCGGTGACAGGTTCCCCTAAATAGCGTTCAGCTTCTTCTGTCAGTTTACGGAGAATTTTAGCGGAGATTTCTTCAGGGGCAAAGTTTTTTTTGAGGCGGGGACATTTTATTTTAATATTGCCGTATTCATCCCGACGAATGGTGTAGGGAACTTGTTTTGATTCGGGGGTTAATTCTGCGTATTTTCGTCCCATGAAGCGTTTTACCCCATAGTAAGTATTTTGGGGGTTTAAAACCGCTTGTCGTCTGGCCATTTGTCCAACGACTAATTCTCCATCTTTGTTAAACCCAACTACAGAAGGGGTAGTACGCATTCCCTCTGAGTTGGCAATAACCACTGGCTTTCCGCCTTCCATAACAGCGACGACAGAATTAGTTGTCCCCAGATCAATGCCGACTACTTTGCCCATGTGTGTTCTTTTCTCCAGCTACTCCATTTAATCGCGGGTGGTGTTCGTTCGAGAGTTTAGCTTGATTAAGTCTCGTTGACAATATTGTATCGAATTGTGTGGAGTTATTGAGATCCCCTTACTGAGACAAGAGGCAACAGGTTTTTGTCTTATCGTGTATTTGACAAGATTCAAAGCTTCTTTTTTGAGCAAGAAATTACGTTAAACTATAATGGTTAAAAATTTGGACTAAAGGGTTTAAAGCAACAATGGATTTAACTTCTTTAAGAGAAGAGTACACTCGCAACGGCTTAACTAGAAATGATTTAGAAGATGACCCTTTTAAACAATTTGAAAAGTGGTTTCAACAAGCCACAAATGCAGAACTCCCTGAACCCAATGCCATGAGTTTAGCCACTGCTTCAGCCCAAGGAGAACCCTCCATTAGAACCGTTCTTTTAAAATATTTTGATCAACAAGGATTTGTCTTTTTTACTAACTACGAAAGTAGAAAATCCCAACAAATTGAGGAGAATCCTCACGTCGCTTTATTATTTTTATGGCTTCCTTTAGAACGTCAAGTAAAAATTCAAGGAACCGCTACAAAAATATCAACAGCAGAGTCTTTAGATTATTTTACCACTCGTCCTAGAGGGAGTCAATTAGGAGCTTGGTGTTCCGCACAAAGTTCGGTTATTTCTTCAAGAAAACTATTAGAAATGAAGTTTGAAGAATTAAAATATAAATTCCAACATGGAGAGATTCCCTTACCTTCTTTTTGGGGAGGCTATCGAGTACAACCCACCAGGTTTGAATTTTGGCAAGGACGACCTAACCGTTTACATGATCGCTTTTCCTATACTTTAACAAATGAAAAAACTTGGGAGATTCATCGTTTAGCCCCTTAAGCTAACATAGACTTGAAATAACACATTTATAAGATTAAATTCTCAGAGGATTTCTCGTTTTTATTTGAATGAATTAGATAAAAACTCTAAAATCAGCGTTGCATCACTGCGGGATGATTTATAATTAAAGAGAAAATTTTAAAGGGAGCGATCGCTGAAAAAGG
>JASJDW010000186.1 GCA_030064955.1 Crocosphaera sp. | reverse complement strand
GATGCTGATATTGAACATCATAATAGTAATTTACAAGAATTGATTAATAAAGCAGAAACGGAAAATTTAGCCCTAACTTCCCTAATGGTTAAGCTAAGATGTGACAGTTTTTGGGAACAATTTTTAATCCCTGCTTTTGTGTTTTTCTTTGAAAAACTTTATCCGTTTTCTTGGGTAAATAATCCTCAAAATAAAATGGCAGCAGCAGCCGGAGGTTGTATCTTAATTCGTCGTCAAATTTTAGAAGAAATTGGCGGAATAGAAGTGGTTAAACAAGCGTTAATTGATGATTGTTCCTTAGCAGCAGCCGTTAAAGCAAAATTACAAGAAAATAGCAAAAATACCCGCCAAGGAATTTGGTTAGGATTAAGCGACAAAACCCTGAGTTTACGGCCTTATGATACTTTAGATTCTATTTGGAATATGGTAGCAAGAACGGCTTATACGCAGTTAAATTATTCCCCATTATTACTAATAGGAACTTTACTCGGATTAACTCTCGTTTATTTGATTGCCCCTATTAGTTTTATTATAGGATTAATCATTCACAATCAAGTCATTACTATTGTAGGAGGATTAACCTGGTTATTAATGACTATTTCTTATCTTCCTACCCTAAAACTATATCAATGTTCTACTTTGTGGGGATTAACTTTGCCCCTAATTGGTCTTTTATATGGTTTAATGACAATAGATTCTGCTTGGCGACATTGGCAAGGTAAAGGAGGCGGTTGGAAGGGAAGAGTATACGTAAATTCGTAATCAAAATAATGTGTTAATTTTTTTGAATTTTCCTAGCTTTTTCAGCTTTTTTGTTGTAAAAAGTTGCTCTTTTTTTTACCATTTTTTTGAAAAGTGGAGGAAATCTCTTGTTGTTAAGGTAACATTAAGATAATAGTTATGAAACATTTTCTATATATAAACCTAATAAAACTGTAGATGTTCCTATGGTTGACTCTATTATTGATGCTATTAACAGCGAAAATTACGAGGAAGCATCTCAACTGCTTCAACAGTTACAACAGGACGAACCTGATAATATTTGGATTCCATTTTATCAAGCTCGTTTAGCGGAAGCACAAGGGGATGTAACTCTTGCTAATCAACGTTATCGAGAACTTTTACCTAATGCGGTTAACCCCAAACTAATGAGGCAAATTCGTCAAGGAATTGAACGAATTAATCAACAAGAAATCCAACAACGTGAAACTGCTTTAAATGAAGCGATGACGGAAATTGGGTCACAAGAAATGAGTATGTTAATTCTTGAAGCCATTTCCAATGAGTCGAAACAGGTAGCAGCGCAGAAATTTGGGGAAATTATGGAAATTGATCCCTATACTGCTAGATTACAACTTCCTAGTCGTTCTTGGCGACTATATCGTACTGGGGCTATTGGTAAACTAAAATTTCAAGGAGAACAACTTCAACAAGCAGATATTCCTTGTTTTACTGCCTTGCTTACGGATATCAATGGCTTTAAAGTTCATAATGTTTTATATATTGAGTCCATAGAACCCAAAATTACCATTGTCTACGAACCGAAAAAAGGACAACGGGATATATTGACGTTTGAATGGTCAGAGGTGGGACAACGGATCAATGGGTTACTTCCCATTTTTGAAGAATGTGTCGATATTGGACTAAGGGGTAAGTTAAAACGCACTACACAAACCCTAGATTATGCAAAAATTTGCGATCTTCATCTTCCCCAAAAGCAAACTATCATTCGCTTATGTGATCAACAGTATCGTTTCCTTGAAGGAATACCCTTTTCGGATAAGCAAAAAGCTAAAGATGGCCAAGCAACGATGAAAGAAAGTTGGCAACATATTATGGCCTTCATTCAAGAAAAAACCCCAAATGTTCCTACTTACTCAGAATTTACTCCCTTTGGAGAATCAGCTATTGACTTTCAAGAGTTACTGAAACTTATCACCCCTCATATTGGCCTATTACGTCGGGAAGAAACGCCTTGGGATGCTGCTTTTCATTTGTATAGTGGTCTAGCTTTTGTGAAAACGTTTTCTTAAAAAATTGATGCAAAAAAAAAGGGTTAACCGAAGACTGGTCAACCCCAAGCTTGGGAACGCGCGCTAAATCTTAGCTGTGAAGAACTAAATTGATATTAGCTTTGCCTAAGTTACGCTGCTTAACTTCTGCTAAGGTCTTGTTAACAGCATACTTTTGGTTGATGGAGTTGATTAACTCGGTTTGGTTGTGCTTCTTAGCAACACCCCAAAGGTCAGCAATCAGATCAAAGCTACCATCAGCGTTGCGAGACCAGCCGAGATCATATTCACCATCAAGAACAGCAACGATATCAGAACGAACGCGCTGACCGTTATAACCTCTTACATCAGCATCGGTCTTCACAAAAATACCGAGATCCCGTAAAGAAGCTTTTAAAATTTCAGCATCTGTAATTTTGGTGCGCAGAGTGCTAAAGTGAGACATTTTCGATTTCCTCCAGTAAAACAGAAGTTAACAACAACAATTTAGGGTTTGTATCTGCCGTCCCATTAATTAGAACGACTTTTGATAGGCTGCTAGCTTTTGGCTAGCCTTTGCACCTGTTGGGAGCAGGTGAAAGCTTGTTAGAACTCCAATCGCTGATATTCAGCAACGGAGGCTGAAGCAGGTCGCGCTCTTTGTCTCGCCCAGTCCCGTAGGGCTGTTACCTGTTCAGTCATGGTGCGGGATAGGGGAAGTGTGGATTTAATCGCAGCAATAATATCAAGCTGCGTAAACTCCCTATCTTGAGCAAAAGCCTCATACATGGCTGCAATGATGGCTTGCTCTATTTCTGCACCAGAAAATCCATCGGATACCTTAGCCAGTTGCTCAATATCGAAGCGAGAGGTGTCTGAGCGACGTTTACTAAGGTGAATGTTGAAAATAGCTTGACGTTCTTCTAAACTGGGCAAGTCCACAAAGAATATTTCGTCAAATCTTCCTTTGCGTAAAAATTCTCCAGGTAGTCGTTCCACACGGTTAGCTGTAGCCATGACAAACACTGGTGAGGTTTTCTCCTGCATCCAGGTTAGAAAAGAACCGAAAATCCGACTTGATGTTCCTCCATCGGAATCTGCTGATCCTGCACCCCCTGCAAAAGCTTTGTCTAGCTCATCAATGAAGAGGATAGCAGGGGAAATGGATTCTGCCGTTTTGAGGGCATTTCTTAAGTTGGCTTCAGAGCGACCAACAGCGGAGTCATAGACTCTACCCAAGTCTAGCCTTAGTAGGGGTAATCCCCATAGGCGAGAGGTGGTTTTAGCAATAAGAGATTTTCCACATCCTGGAACCCCTAGGATTAACATTCCTTTGGGTTGGGGTAAGCCATATTCTCTCGCTCTCTCTGTAAAGGCTCCCGATCGCTGTTTGAGCCATTTCTTTAATTCTTCTAAACCACCTACTGAATTGATGGTTTCATCTTCTTCGATGTAGTCTAAAACACCGTTACGACGAATCTGCTGTTTTTTCTCTGATAAAACAATATTAACTTCTTCTTCCGTCAGGCGACCAGCTTTGACATAAGCTTTGCGGTAAACTTTTTCCGCTTCATCCTTGGTTAGCCCCAGTGTGGCTTTGAGCAACTTCTCACGAGCATCTGTAGTAATGCGATTGCTTCTAGTTTGATCTAGTTGCCGTGATAAAACTTTATTAAGTTCGTTTAGATCTGGGAAAGGAAAATCTAGAACAACTACGTCTTTCTCCAGTTCGATAGGAATTTGTTGGAGGGGAGAGAGTAAAATAATGGTTTTCTCTGTTCCCCGTAAGCTAATGATAGCGTCCCGCAAGGAACGAGTAACGTTAGCATCTGTAATAAAGGGGTGCAAATCTTTAAAAATGAAAATCCCTGGCTCTTTTTCACGGATTACCCAACTAATAGCCGGTTCAGCATGAACGGTGTTATGTTGGGTAGTGTTTCCTGGTTGTCCGTATTCAACCATTCCGTGGGTCACAGTCCAAGAAAAGACGCGCCGATGCTTACTATAATCTTGAGCAATTTTGGCGATGGCTTGCTCTGCTCTTTGCTCTTCTGACGTAACAAGGTATATTAAAGGATACTGAGCTTGTATTAGTATGTTTAGCTCTTCTTTCATGGCATCGACCTAAGATAATGGTTGAACAGTTAAGCTACTTAGCAGGGAACTAAGGCTTCTTCCCCAGAAGTTTCGGTATTGCTCTGCACCGTTTCTCTGATATCAAGGGGTATATCATCGGTAATAACACTAGGCTGATTTTTTAGAGAAACCATTTGTCCATTCCGCATCACCATAGCAGCTTCGCATTCCGGACAAATATGGACTTGGTGGGTCTTACCATAAGCAGTAGCTTCTACTTCTTGCACCTTATCTGGATGCTTGAGATAAAAATCTACTGCCCTCTCAACTAAGGCTGACATCGAATCTTCATCAATGGCGGCTCTAATCTTGAGTTGCCGATGAATTCCAGGGGGGAGATATAGTGTGACCTTTTGCTTGTCTTGCATATCACTCTAGCTGAGGTTACCCGGGTATGTGTCATTACTCTAACGAGTTTTTCTAAGACTGTCAAGCTGTCAAGCCAGTATGACGGCATTATTGTAACATTACTTAATAAAAAAGAGATTTATGTCAAGCTATAGCTGAATCAGTGGACAATTTCCTCGATCCTATCGATCTTAATTTTAAACTAAACCATCACCAAGGGATAAATTTTGATGAATATGAGGGGAATCACTTTCATCATAAATTTCTCCTACCAACTCTTCTAATATGTCTTCTAGGGTGACTAATCCTACAGTTCCTCCATATTCATCAACCACAATAGCAATATGAAATCGTTGCTGTAACATTTCTTTCAGTAAACTAGGGGCCCGCTTTGTTTCAGGAATATAAATGGGATTATCTATTGCTTCTGTTACTTTAACTTGAGAACGTTGGTCTCTAACAACAGATTGTAAGGTTTGTAACGCTTTTTTCAGATGAACAATACCAACAATATGATCTTTAGATTCCCCTTGAACGGGAATTCGAGAATACCCAGTTTCTAAGGATAAATCGATTAATTCTTGTAAACTGGATTCATGGGAAATGGTAATCATTTCTAGCCGAGGTTTGACTACATCTTTTGCCATCAATTCATCTAATTTCAATGCTTTATTAAGTAGTTGATGTTTATATAAATCTAGTTTTCCTTTACCCCCTAAAATTTCAATCATCAATTGTAAATCGTTTAATGATTCTCCTGATTGTACTATTTTTTCTGATTTTCCTTGAAAAATTTGAATAGTTTTCTGGGTTATTTTTTCAAAAATTTGTACAATTCTTAAAAATGATAGCAGTTGAGATAATAAAAAAATAGGGCGAATACACCAACGAAAAAAAGCACGGGTGTTGAGAATCGCTAAAGATTTCGGGGTGATTTCTCCAAAAATTAACACCAAAATGGTGACGACAGCTGTGGCAATTCCTAAACCAGCACTCCCTAACCACATAGCAAATAAATTGCTGGTGAGAATGGCTGAAAAATTATTAACTAAATTATTGCCAATTAATAAACTGGTGATAAAACGGCGACGATTTTCTAAGACTAAGCGATAAACCCCAGAGGGATCACCCTGTTTCTCTATGAGTCCCCGTAACTTAAAATTATCGAAGGCGGTGATGGCTGTTTCAGATCCAGAGAAAAAAGCTGATAACAGTAACATTAAAATAATCACTGTTAAGTCAAGCCAAACCTGTCCCAGTAAAGGACTCGGTTTGGCAATTGTTAGGAAACTAGGGTTCAAGCTTAACAAAATTGTGCTGTAAGTAAAAAATTGTCAAGAAAACTCAACCAACGGTATAGGCCGCTTTGAGCGCCCATATAATTAATCCAGTAATGGCACCTAGAACTAAAAAGGCTGAAATGGCTACCAATACAGGCTTATCAGCCCCTTCAAATTTCATAATGCCACGATTTAAGTCTGACATAGCATTGATCCTTATTGATGAATAACGAAGGCTTGATTAGCCTCTTTCCCTATCTAGGTTAGCGAAAATTTCACCGCCATAACTCAAAGAAATTCTAACAAAATTCCATGCCATAAAGATTGTCAGAATTGATGAACCTTTCAAATCTTGTCATCGTCTAAATAGATAAGCTAAAATAAAAACAAGTTAAAGTCATATCGACTTCACTTTGTCACTTCTCTTTCCAGTCCTGATGTATTAACAAACACAATTTCTGGGAAAGATAAGAATAGCAACAGACTTTATAAGCAGGTTTAAAGGAGTCATATAGTACCAATGCCCACTGCTAACGTTAATATCAAAACCAAACAGCCTACGTATTCAGCAGATATGGTGCGGACTTATCTGCATGAAATTGGGCGGGTGCCTCTATTAACCCATGAGCAAGAAATCATTTACGGCAAACAAGTCCAGAAAATGATGAGCTTATGGGAGAAACAAGAGGAACTTGCTCAAAATCTAGGCAAAGAACCGACTTTTCAAGAATGGGCTAAGGAGGTCAATCTCGAAGAAAAGACCCTCAAAAAAGCTCTAGAACAGGGAGAACGCGCTAAAAAGAAGATGATCGAGGCTAATTTGCGCTTAGTGGTTGCCATTGCCAAGAAATACCAAAAACGCAATATGGAATTCCTTGATCTTATTCAAGAAGGAAGTTTAGGACTGGAAAGGGGTGTAGAGAAATTTGACCCCACCAAAGGCTACAAATTTTCCACCTATGCCTACTGGTGGATTCGTCAAGCCATCACACGGGCGATCGCTCAACAAGCACGAACCATCCGTTTACCCATTCATATTACCGAAAAACTCAACAAAATCAAGAAAACCCAAAGAGAACTCTCTCAAACCTTGGGAAGAAGTGCCACCCCTGCTGAAATTGCCCAAGAATTAGAAATTGAACCCTCACAAATTCGGGAGTTTCTCAGTATTGCTCGTCAACCCATTTCCCTAGACGTACGAGTGGGAGACAACCAAGATACAGAACTTTCAGAATTATTAGAAGATCAAGGGGTTTCTCCCGATATTTACATTACTCAAGAACTTCTGCGCCAAGATTTGAGTAACTTAATGGCCGAATTAACCCCCCAACAAAGAACCGTATTAACTTTACGGTTTGGCCTCGAAGATGGGAAAGAACTCTCTCTGGCTAAAATTGGCAAACGATTAAATATTAGTCGGGAACGGGTTCGTCAATTAGAACATCAGGCCTTAGCACAACTACGGAGACGACGGGCTAACGTTAAGGAATATTTAGCCGCTAGTTAAAAATATCAACTCCCTTCGGGAGAGTGAACAGGGAACTGCCAACGGGCAACAGTATTATTCTGTTGCCCGTTTCCTTATACTGACATCCTGCACCAAAACAAATAAACTTAATAACCATAAAAAGGTAATCAATTTTTAATAAGTTAGCCCTGAGCGAAGTCAAAGGGCTAACATCAAAATAAAACACTATTGCCTATTCCCCGTTCCCTATTCCCTTTCTACCACTAGCAAATTTTATCGAAGGTGCAAGGTATGAGTTATAAGCGTTAGTTTTAAGCTGATGGCTGAGGGCTGATAGCTGAATGCTTAGCTTAAACCTAATTTTTCAAATATCCATCTTCCATATGAATGATGCGATCAGCTATATCTAAAATGCGGTTATCATGGGTCACTAAAAGAATAGTACATCCTTGTTCCTTGGTTAACATTTGCATGATATCCACCACATCCCGTCCTGTTTTACTATCTAAAGCAGCCGTGGGTTCATCAGCCAAAACCAATTTAGGATGACTCACTAAAGCACGGGCAATGGCTACCCTTTGCCTTTGTCCTCCTGAAAGTTGGTCAGGATAATAATTAATTCTTTGTCCTAACCCCACCATGTTTAACATCGCTTCCGATTTAGTCATGGCCTCTTGAGTGCTAATTTTATCGTGGAGTTCTAGGGACATTTGTACATTTTGTTTAGCAGTTAAAAACGGCAAAAGATTATGTGCCTGAAAAATATAACCCATAAAACGACGAACCTGCACTAACTTCTTTTCTGTTGCCCCATTGAGTTCATAATCAATGGTTTGTAAACTCCCGTTTTGCACTGAACGCAAAGCCCCTATTAAAGACAGTAAAGTGGTTTTACCCGACCCAGACGGGCCGGTCATAATCACAATTTCTCCAGGATTAATGTCTAAATTAATATTAAATAAAACTTGTTTTTTTAATTTATCTTGGCCAAAAAAATGATTGAGATTTTTAATAGAAATAACCGGTTTCATTGGGGTTTAATTGTATCAATAATAACATTAACTTGTAAATGAGTTAGTTGAGCAACTCGTTGGCTATCTTCAGGATTGAGGCGGACTTTAACTTCTACTACTCTACCATCTACGTCCGCCGTTGGATTAGTCCCTAAAACCCGTTGGCGATCGACTTGTAACCCGACTTCCTCAACAGTTCCTTGTAACTCTTCGGTGATCCCGTCGGTGGTAATGGTAGCGGGTTGTCCCTTCCTAACTCGCAGAATATCGCTTTCATACACCTCTGCTGTCACATACATCTGAGCAGTTTCTCCTAAGTCCACAATGCCCCGATCTTGGACCATTTCCCCTGGCCAGGTATGAACTTCTAAGATTTGACCCTCTTTGGGAGCTTTAACATAGGAGAGATCCAGGTTAGCCTGAGCCTGTTTAACCGCTGCTTGAGCAGCATACAGTTCGCTTTGAGCCACTTGCAGATCCACTGGTCTGACTTCTGCTACCGCATTGAGCCTGGCTTGGTTTTCAGCAATTTGTGTGTCTAAAGTCGCAACCGTTCGACTTAAATTGGCTTTAGCAGCCCTAATTTGGTCTTGAAGGGTGTTAATAATCCGTTGTAAGTTAGCTTGGGCTTCTCTGAGTTGTTGTTGGGTAATTTCTTGTTCTAAACAGACGCGATCGCGTTCTTGAGCGGATACAGCCCCACTCTCATATAACGTTGCGTAGCGTTGGCACTCAGTGGTATTGTTGGCCAACTCAGCCTTTAACCGTTCAATGGCGGCTTGTTGTGCCGCTCTTTCTCCGATTAATTGAGACTCTAAATTAGAGATAGTGGAGCGTTGCATAGCAATTTGTCCTTCTAACTCCGCCTTAGTTCCTAGAAATCGGGCATTTTGAGCTTGAATGTCCCCTTGTTTTGCCCCTGCTTGAACTTTAGCTAAGTTAGCTTGTGCTACCGCTACCTGAGTTTTGGCTTGTTCTAGGGCTGCTTTAAGACGATAATGGTTATCCAGAATGGCGATAATCTCGCCAGCTTGAACGCGATCGCCTCGTTTGACCCGTAATTCCATAACCCTTGTGCCTTCGAGAAAGCCAGGGGCCGAGACTTGAATAATGTCTCCTCGAGGTTCTAAATAGCCTAAAGCAGCCACTCGAGTAGGGAGGGAAGACTGTTGTGATGGCAACTGGCCGGTAGCGGAGGGGGATTGACGAGGGATCACAAAGGAACTATAAACAGCCGTAGCACCGAGACTTAGCAGACCAACCACGGTCAAAAACAGTAATTTTGAACGCCATGGCTGCCTGTCGTGTCTGTGATCAGAGGGTATCCCATCGTTAAATTGCCCTTCTAAGGGCGAAGGTTGTGGGAAGTCGCTTTGCGTCATGGTATTAACTTGAGAACGATAAGGGTGAAGATCATCATGACCCTTATTAGCATTCCCAAAAATTCCCTCTGAAGTATAGTTCATCTGATGAAATTTCATCCCTGTACACCTGCTCACGACACACATATCAACCTTAATAAGAAAATGTTAAGATCTTGTCAGGATCATCTAGACATGGGTTATGAAACTTAAATACTCTTTAGCCTGGCTGCAACTGAAACGAGAGAAACTGCGCTTAATTGTTGCTATATCTGGGGTTGCTTTTTCCAATATTCTGATGTTTATGCAGCTAGGGTTTGAAGGAGCTTTATATGAAAGTAATACTCGTTTGCACTCCAGTTTAGATGCGGATTTAGTCATGATTAACCGTCGTTCTAAATCCTTAGCCTATTCTTATGTGTTTTCCCGCCGTCGTCTTTATCAAGCTTTGGGTTTTGAGGAAGTTGAGGGGGTCAGTGAATTTTATGTGGAATATGGAATCTGGAAAAATGCCCAGACCAATGATTATCGTCCTATTTTTGTCTTTGGTTTTGACCCGAATAAACCAACATTTACCCTATCAGAAGTGAACCAACATTTAGAGCAGCTTAAAAAGCCTGATCATATTTTATTTGATCGTCAAGCTAAACCTGATTATGGTCCAATTGCTGCTAATTATTTGAATAACAAAACCTCTACTAATGAATTGAATAATCGTCAGGTAGAAACCGTTGGTTTATTTACGTTAGGCCCTTCTTTTGCGGCTGACGGCAATATTATTACCAGTGATACTAATTTTCAGGAGATTTTTAAGTTATTTAGACATCATCGTATTGGTTATATTAATCTTGGTTTAATTCGACTTAAACCTGGTGCTGATCCTGAAACGATAAAAGAAAATTTAAAGGCTTATTTACCAAAAGATGTTGATATTTTAACGATAAAAGAATTTATTGCTTTTGAAAAAACCTATTGGCGCACTACTACTCCCATTGGTTTTATGTTTCGTTTAGGAACCATTGTGGGGTTTGTAGTGGGAACGGTGATCGTTTATCAAATTATTCAAACGGATGTGGCTGATCATTTACCTCAATATGCTACCCTCAAAGCCATTGGTTATACCAATAACTATTTATTAGGGGTGGTCTTTCATGAAACCATTATGTTAGCTTTTTTGGGTTATGTTCCTGGGGTGGGTATTTCTTTCGCTTTGTATCAAGTCTCAAAAGCAGCCACCTTACTGCCAATGCAGTTAACTTTAACCCGCATGATTGTTGTCTTTTTGTTAACAGTGGTTATGTGTTCTGTATCAGGGGCGATCGCCATTCGTAAACTCAAAGAGGCTGATCCGGCTGATATATTCTAACGTTGACTTCCCATAAGTCAGCAAAAAAATAAATTTTTAACTGACGTGGTGTTTTTCAACCTTATACGTTAGAATTACCCACTGAAGACCGAAATTTTTCTTAACGGTCTTCAATAAAACTCAACTCTTAGATAGGGTAAACACTCATGAATAACAAAATCCTTAGCTTATTAGGAATGGCAGCTGTTGCAGTAGGAATGACTACTGGTGCCACTTCCGCTCAAGCGTCAACCTTAGGGCCTGGTGTACTCAGTGTTCAAACTGATGGCGGTATCTTTTTCAGCAACAACGCGGTTGACTTCACTGTTGATAACACTGCTGCTCAAAGTCCTGGTACACCCGGAACTGGTACTGTTACCACTCCCCCCAACCCCATTGAAGGAGCAGCAGGGATTTTTGGGATTATTCCTGGTAATGCTGCTACCAATCCTGATTTCGGTAATATTGACGAAGTATTAGACAAGTTAGATGGAAGACAGTTTACTCAAACTGAAATTCTCATCAGTGACTTTGAATTACCTTTCTTCGTTCAAAATAATGTAACTTATGATCTCACGGCCGGCGGTACCGTTGCGCCTACCGAGTTTCTACTCTTTGATACAGACCAAGATGGTTTATTTGGAGAAGCAACTGGAGATGGTAATGTAGCGGATCCTGACTATGATCCTGTAGGTGACTTTAAGTTCTTCACCACTTCTTTTACACGGGTTGTTGAACCTGACGAACCAGGAGATGGTCCATTTAACGTTATCTTCGAGTTTGAAGGTTTCTTCCGAGATATGGAAGGCAACTTCAAAGACACCCAAGCCGAATTTGCTCTATTTAATGGTGTTACGAGCAATAACCCTGAATTTCTTGATCAAACAACTAACTTCTTACCTGGAGAAGCTTTTGAGTTCCAAGCAGGTGGGGATGGACGGATTGGTACCTTAGGACGTGAAGCTCCCGAACCTGGTACTATTCTTGGTTTAACTGCGTTAGCTGGACTCGGTTTAAGCAGTCGCTTAAAGCGCAAAGCTAAGTAGTTTTTAGACTAATTGTGATGTTGAGGTATGGTCAGGAGTGTTTCTGTCATCATACCTTTTTTAAACAACCATAGTTAAGCACAAGTTAAGACAATTTCCTAATCATTAAATTTCAGTCAACTAGAGATATTCTAACGAACATCTCTAGTTTTTTTTGTAACGAAATATAAAAAAAATGCCAAGGGGTAGAAATTTTTAAAAATCTTTTTTAGAATTAGCGGTTAAAGACCAAAATAATCAATAGGTCTTTAAAAATACACCCTTTACATAGGTAAATTACCAATGAATAAGAAAATCCTTAGCTTATTAGGAGTTGCCACTGTAGCAGTGGGAATGACCACAGGTGCTACCTCTGCTCAAGCGTCAACTTTAGGTCCTGGTGTCCTCAGTGTTGAAACGGATGGCGGTATCTTCTACAGTAATAATGCGGTTGATTTCACCATTGATAATACGGCTGCTCAAAGTCCTGGATTCGTTGGAACTGGTAATGTCACCACTCCAATCAATCCTCTAGATTCTCAAGCTGGTATTTTCGGGATCGTTCCTACAAATTCCTCAACTTATCCCCCTATTTATCCTATCGATGGTCTTCGTGACGTTGACGAAGTATTAGCTAAATTGGGAGACAGACAGTTCGTTGGAACTGAACTTCGTATTGTAGACTTTGAAATTGATCCCGCTACTGGACCAGCCTCAAGTCCAGACCCAACTAGAGTTATCAATGGATTAACATACACATTACCACAAGCTGTACCCTTCCTACACTTTGACACTGATAGTGATGGTGCTTTTAGTGATGGCACTTATGGTGATGATTTCGGACCACGTATTGGAAACGAAGTTATTGCTGGTGACAGTGTTGATACCGATGACTTTACCTTTTACGTTACCAACTTCATGAGGACAGTAACACCTGATGAAACTGGTCTTGCTTTTAATAGTATCTTCGAGTTTGATGGTTTCTTCCGTGATGGGTCTAGACAGTTTAAAGATACTCCAGCACAGTTTGCTCTATTTAACGGAGTTACGGGAACAAATCCTCAATTTGATCCTGTTACAACTAATTTTGAATTTGAAAATCCGGATGATGATTTTCTGTTCCAAGCAGGTGGGGATGGACGAATTGGTACTGCACAAGCACCCGAACCTGGTACTATCCTTGGTTTAACTGCGTTAGCTGGACTGGGTTTAAGCAGTCGCTTAAAGCGCAAAGCTAAGTAGT
>JASJDW010000185.1 GCA_030064955.1 Crocosphaera sp. | reverse complement strand
TAACCGTAATAAATTAGCGTAAGTTTTACGCCAAATAATCAGGATTGTCTTTTTATTCCTCAATTGATGTTGCTTGTCATGTTTTTCAATAATGCTATCTTATTGCGGTGAGCAGTTACGTATAATCAACTTCCTGCATCCTTATGGAAATCTGATGAACTTCTTGATTTACAAATCCAAGAGGTAGAAGGACAGAAAATGTGGCAGGTTTTTAATCCAGAAGCGCAAGAATATCAATCCTTTGGGGTAGCATCCTATAAAGAGTATCAACTACCTATTGGTACTAAAGTTAAAGGTCACATTAAAGGGGATTTATTTACTACTGCTCGTTTAGATATAGATCATCCTCAGTTAAAAGATACTGAAATTGTTATCGGCAATATGACTAAGTATCCCACTGTTGGACATGAATTCAGAAATGAATCGGCTACCATTGTTTTATCTCAACAACAAAATGTACCCCCTCAACCTCTCATTACCATTAATGGCAAAAAATTAGGTCAACTTGATAATAATGCCGTAGAATTATTTAAGAAACATGGGAAATTTAAAGATAACTTGACTTTCGAGGTTTCTTTAAATAGCTATGGAGAAGGGAATGCCAAAGAAATTATTGCCACCACTCCTCAAGGAGCTTCCTTTAAAATTGAAAAATCCCATTTCTTAGCAGATAAAGACCTCAAAGAAGCTCAGTTTTTAGGAGATAAAGTTAAGGTGTCTTTATCTCTGGTAGCTCCTAAAAAAAAGGTAATGGTAGCTAATATCAAACAAAGCGATGGCTCCCTATTACCTATTGGGGAATTTACCACCAATCAAAAACTGTCTAAAGAAGCTTTAACTAAAGTAGGATTATTCAAAGAAGGAGCTACTTTTCAAGCTAAGATTAACTCCAGGGTGACAGCAGCACGTATCGAAATTGATTCTAACTCCATTGAATACCCAAAACGAGGTCAATGGCAAGGAACTTCCCAGAAGCCGGCTGAAATAGAATTAGATCCCACAGCTAAAAGATTCATTGAAGCTCTAACCACTCAACCCACTTTGCTCCATCGTTCCCCCGAGCAATGGCAACGTCAAGGGCAGACTGAAACATTACCGACTTTGGGGTTGAGTGTGGACTTAAATCGAGTAGCTGCAACCCAACAAATTCTTGAAAAGTACAAAATTCCTTATAAGCTACTTCCCCTCGATGATCCTACGGTGAAAATGGAAACAGAACGCAGTTACGGAGTATTTAAGATGGTTGAGGCTGATGTCCCCCCCAAAGTCCGTCAATCAATGGAAAAAGCTGCTAAGGGTGTTCTTGATGGGAATATGTCTAATGGCACCAGTCCTTACCATGAACGATTGGCTTCTATTTTACCCTTGTCCCAACAACAACAACAGAAAAGAATTGAGAATAGTAAAAGCGTTTTCCAAGCTTCTTTACCACCACCATTACCCACAACAAAGGATATCAATGAAATACCATCCCGACAAGAAAACAATAAACAAAACCTTGACTCTGACCTAACAAAACCTAATGAAGTTGAGAATAAAAAAGAAATTATAGAAAATGATTGGAACGAAGAATATGACCAAAATATAAGTCCTGAAGATGAAATAGAATATCAACAATATTTAGAAGAATACTATAATAAATGTGAAACTCAGGATATTTCTGAACTTAATAATGTATCAGAATACCAGACAATTGAAGTAGATAATGATGACCCAGAAAGCATTGACAGAAATGATATAAAAAGTCAAACTGATGCTTTAATCGCTGCTCAATTAGCTAATATGACAATTGAGGAATCTTCTCATCAATCTGATAATTTTGATAACATAAGGACAAAAGAAAACTCATCATTCATGTCCATTGATGATATTCCTTCTGATCCTGAATTTAACATTAACATTCTTATGGAACAACAAAGAAAAACTGAACTTGTCGCTCCCATTGCTTTAGAATTACTCAAAGTAGAAGACCAACAAAACTCCCCGACTCGTCATTTCCAAGGAAAAGAGATAACCATTGGTTATGATGGTCATCATTTAACCATCACGAATAATGACGATAATGGGGTCAAAATGAAAGCTCGTTTTGTGGGAGTTGATGCTGCTACTCGAAAAAATCAATGGTTATCAGAATTACCCCATAATAGCCCAGGTTTGACAGAAGCCGATGTAGAAATGTGGACTTCTGATGAAGTTCTAGAATATATTAAGGACAAAATAATTGGCAAAGTTAGCGAAGTCGCCACTAACAATATTGTTACATTTAAACTTGGTGCATGAAGCTGTTACACCGAAAAAAATTAAACCCTGTTTAACAGGGTTTAAAGGGTTTAAAATTGGTCTATAAAATGATAACTTCAGTACAAAAATAAGACCATAAAATCTTCACCTTTTCCCTCTGTTTTCGGGGTTTGCTTAACAGGTTGTAATCTTTGTCTGGCAAGGCTTTTGGGTGTTTTCAAGCCATTTTGCTTAACAGGTTGTAAAACAGTTGTGATGACGCGGATTTACTAATACTAAAAAGGAGAATAAATCCAGTAATTGAAATACCTGATTCAACACTTTCTTTAAGGGTAAAAAACTCCCCCCAAAAAGAGCTTGGAGGAATGGACTAATTTACCTGCAACTGATAACCCTTATCCAGTAAGGGATACAGCGATTTTACAGATTCCTGCAACTCAATCTCAAACTTACCGAACAGGTTCTAATCTTTGCTCTACGAGTATTACGGCGATTCTTAAGCCAGTTTGCCGAACAGGTTGAGTAGAAGTAGTCGGCTTTGTTGTTAACAGACTACTTCATTGACTTAACTTAAGGCTTTAATTAGCTCTAATTTAGTACACTTGGAAAAGCTCTTTCCACAAGCAGATTTAATCTGGCTTTGTAGGTTAAACTGTTTAATATGTTGGCGTAATTCTTTGACTTTCATGGTAGTAAAATCAGGTTGTGTGGGTTGACTAGGAATAGTGGTAATTTGAGGATTACTAACAGGATCTAACGCAATCCTAATCTTGTTGCTTGTTTCTATCCAATGATTATCTTGGGTGACAATATTTACTTCTTTGACTTCTGGTTCTGGGTCAAATTTAGTCGAAAATGCTTCAGTGACTTCATTGGTAAATTTGTCAATTCTTTCCACTTCTTGAGAGGGTTTATTGTGCTGATTGTAAGTTAAGCAACTCAAGAAACAGAAAATGCAGAGGAAAAGGAAAGTAGGGAATAATAGCTCGTTGATTGTAGCGATCATGATGTTAAACTCCAAATAATGTGTTGGTTGGTGAAAGTATGAGAATGATTATTGTGTAGAGATAAAATCATTCTTCAATCATAAAAATGGCGTAGCCAACAAAAAAACATCTCTAAGTAAATAGAGATGTTTCTGTTATTATTTATAGAATCCTAGTCGATGATAGATTTGTCCTTGATGTTCACAAATTTCCCTGTAATACCTGCCAAGTTCCATTGTTTTGAGAATATAATGGCTCTCCCAATTTTTCCCAAGACTAGGAAAATCTCGGTAAGGATCAGTCGGAATATCAAAGGGAGGGAAAACGATTTGTCCTACATGAATAATAGGGTCTTGTTTAATTTGTTTAAACCCCGAATTATCAATCAGAAAAATGCGATGATCGTCAGTTTGGATAATATCGCCAATTTCTGTAGGACGCTTTGACAAACACCAATCAACCCGAAAAGGTTGAGCAGTTTGAGAATTATTCTGAGTATACGCAACAATCTTTAAAAGATACTCTTCGAGTTTATCATTGACATCGGCTTGATTGAAATTAAAGATAGCTGTTAAGTCAAGATTGTCCATATTAAAAGTAGAAGTTTCTTGACCCAAGAATTTTCTAAAACCATTTAGCCAGAGATTTTTACGGTGTAAAACGAGAAAGAACATTGATAATTACCTTTAAAAGACATAATTCACTCTTAATTTTTCCGTCAGGAAAAGGTTAAAAACTGTTAAAAAAAAAGAATCCCATTAGGGACTCATTGAATGAAGACGAAGACTAGATTTAAACATTTAATTGTTGAATAATTCTAGTGGCAATTTCAGGGTCATTAGGCAAGAAAACTCGTAACCGACAGTTAATCATCTCAGTAAAAGCCCCAAGATTTCTGAGATAATCAACTTCAACTCTTGAATGAACAGGGAAGATTTCTAAGCGATAATGGTTAGCCACTCTACACCGTTTAAGTTGCCAACGATTAAGATTAATCGTGGTTCCTTCTTCGGCTACAATTTGGTAGAGTTGGTCTGAAGTTAATTGTTCTTCACTATCAAGCTGAAAGTTGCGATAAATGCTATTAATTTCACTAGCATAAATGACTCGTCCTAATAAAGTTTGCCCACAGTCAGTAACCAAACGATAAACTTTGATATTGCCTTCACCTAATTTGTCCCAAATAGGGAGTAACAAACCTGTTACAAGATAAAATGTAATATATCTGTGAGTGGGAATTTCGGCTAAAGCATCAAGCCATTTTACTTGCCAGTAATCGAAGGAAACTTGTGTCCAAGTGGATTGATGTTCATAGTAACTTTGGTCAAGCTTTTGATTATGACCATCAGGGAAAGTAAGCTGAATCCTGGGTGTGCTAGTGCCATCTGAGTTGAACAAGCTGCTAGTGGTTTGTGCGATCGCTACATTATTAGAGCGTTCATTCACCACTAATTGTCCGCCTAAGACAGCCAGTTCTAGAGCCTCATCAACTGAGAGTTTCGGGTTAGGATCTCGTCTCTCGATGTGATAGCAAATCGTTTCACTACCGTTAGGATGCTCATACAAAGATTGTTGGGAGAGAATTTGGAATTCTCCAGTGAGCATTTCCACGCCCCGTTCATAAGTTCCGGCTTCAATTGCAGCTTCAATACGGTTTTCTAATCGAACCTCAAACGCTTCAAAGAAACGGTTTTGTTCTGCGATGGGCAAACCTAACAAACGGTTAAGAAACTGCTTAAGACTGGGTAGTTCAGTTCTTAAGCTACCACTTTCACTTAACAAATTTAATCCCGTTAATTGCTCAAATTGCTCAACAGAACAATCAGTGATGAAGTTTTGGTATAAACTGTCAAAGAAGTCTCGTAATGCAGCATTAGCATAAATGCTTTCAAGATTATCTTTACTACAGAAGATATTTTGAGAACCAGCTTGTCGTTGTCCTTTGGTTAAGGCTCCAAGGCTGTCTAGACGGCGACTGATTGAACTAATAAACCGCTTCTCTCCGTTAATATTAGTAGTAACTGGACAAAATACGGGAGGTTGTGCTTGATTACTCCTATTAGTTCGCCCTAATCCTTGTATAGCTTCTGATGCTGTCCAACCTGCCTCTAGTAAATAGTGTTTACGAAGCCGTTTATTTTCCGCACTAAGATCGGCATGGTAGGATCTGCCAGTGCTTCCGGCTTGGGAAAACACCAATATTCGTTTGCGATCGCTCATAAAAGCATCAGTTTCAGCTAGATTAGCTTGAGTGGAACGAGACTCCAGTTTATACTTATCCTCATGTCTAACAACTCGCTTGGAACGACCTGTAATTTCAGCCACAAGCTCTGTTCCGAAGAACCAAATTAATTGATCCAGAGCGCAGGGAACCGGAGGCAAAAGGGCTAGAGATTCTATCAGTTCCTCCCTAAGTTCGAGAGCTTCTGATGATTCAACGGGGTTGCCTTGGGAGTCAAACACGGGACGAGTCTGTCGGTTGCCTTTCTTATCGGTATAGGTTTCGTGCAGTTGGGTAGGAAAAGCACGCAACAAATACTCAAAGATGGATTCCTTCGGTGTAAGGTCAATTTGGAGATCATCCCATTCTTCGGTGGGTATTTGGGATAATTTACGATTAAGTAACGCTTCCCCAGTAGAAACCAGTTGCACAACAGCACAATGACCAGCTTCTAAATCAGCTTCGATCGCTTTAATGAGACTGGGGACTTTGATCGCAGTAATCAAATGGTTAAAGAATCGTTGGTTATTGTTCCAAAACAGAGAACGGGCTGCTGCACGAGACTTCGCATTAGCTCTAGCTACTCTCAAGGCTCTTTCAAGATTGTTGAAAATCACCCTGAAAGCGGAAGCGTAAGTATCGTAAATTTCTACCTGTTCGGGAGTAATCTCATGTTCTAGTATGTTGTACTCAACGCCTTGGTAGGATAAACTTCGAGAACAATAAACGCCTAATGCTTTAAGATCCCGACAAACTACTTCTAAAGCAGCGATGCCTCCTTCGTGCATTTGGTTCAGGAATTCAGAACGCGATAAGAACGGCAATTGCTGGCCTAACCATAATCCCAAACGTTCTGCATACGCCAGATTATCTACTACAGTGGCACCGGTGGCACTGACATAAACCACACGGGCTGATGGCAATTTACGCTGAAGTTCTAAACCAGCTAACCCTTGTTTTGAAGCAGATTTGATTCCAAAGGTTGTCTGTTGGCTAGTCGAGTTACACATAGAATGAGCTTCGTCAAAGATCACAACCCCCGAAAAGTCGTCCCCAAGCCAGTCAACCAACTGCTCAATGCGAGAGCATTTGTCTCGTTTGGCTGCTGTTCTTAGGGTAGCGTAAGTGGCAAAGATAATACCACTGGTGATGTTGATGACTTCACCTTGCTTAAAGGCACTTAGGGGGACAATCTGTTCGGGTTGGCCACCAAGTGCTGTCCAATCCCGTTTCGCATCTTCTAAGAGGCTAGTGGATTTAGAAATCCATACCGCTTTCTTGTTACCTCTAAGCCATTGATCAAGTAGAATTGACGATACTTCCCTGCCTTTCCCCGTTCCAGTCCCATTACCGATAAAATAGCCTTTTCTGTATCTATTTGCTCCTTCATCCTCTTGATTACATAGAACTAAGGCATCATGCTCATCAATTCTATAATAACCATCTAACATCTGAGAATGGGTTGTGCCGACATAGATTAAGGTTTCTAACTGGGCTTCACTTAATAAACCCTCTGATAATAACCGTTGGGGTATCATGGGTTTGTAAGTGGGAACTGGGGGGGGAACACTAGCCATAGCAGCACTTTCGACTAAGGGTGAGGGATGAGGAGACGCTCCATCAATGGCGATCGCTTGCAGTTCATACTGAGAGAAAATTCCTTCATCAATAATAGTGCGGTCTCGCGGAGCGAGTGCGGCTGCACCGCTGTCTTCTTTGATGCGATATTCTAGCTCTATTACCGGCCCAAAGTCACAGGAGGGGACATAGCGAGAACTTTGCGGTTGATGAACTTCCCTTTTAGGCGTAAGCGTGAAGAACCGTCTTTTACCAATAACAATCTCTTGGCGAGGTGGTAATGATGCTAATAACCGTGAGATTTGCTCAAGGGATCTGATGCCATGAATTTGTGGCACTGCCAGTTGATCACTCTTTTCAATCACCGTTAATCGAGTTTTGATGCTAGTCCCATGCTTATAGTAATCTTTACCAGAAATCCCAACAGAAAACAAAATTTTATTTCTGCTATCCCACTGTCGACTTCTGATCATTTGGGTAAAAGAAAATCCTTCTGCGGTAATGGCAACAAGTCTCCCTCCTGGTAATAATCGTCTTAAAGCCGAAAATAAATGTTCGGTAGTAGCAGACTGATTCCGTTTCAGCATCTTAGGAGATGCACTAAACGGTGGGTTGATTAAGATGACCGATGGACGATACTCTGAATCCAAGAAATCGTCAATGTTTTCGGCATCATAATCAAATACTGGAGCATTAGGGAATAATGCCGATAAAATATTCTTGCGTTGATTCGCAATTTCGTTAAGGATTAAATTAGCCCCCTCCCAGGCAGCAAAAGCAGCTAATAGACCATTTCCGGCTGATGGTTCCAACACTGTATCTTGGTCTGTAATGGCTGCGGCCTTGCTAACAAGATAAGCCATAGGTAAAGGCGTAGAGAATTGTTGTAGCTCAACTTGCTCTTGCGATCGCCGTGATTGAGTAGGTAACAAGGGCATTAATGTAGTTAAGGTTTTGAGCGAAATATCTTCGGCTTCTCTTACCCACAGAACTAAAGCTGCTTCGAGATAATCATAAGCTAATCTCCAATCCCATTTACCTTCTGCATCGGTTCCTCCAAACTCAGAACTCATCACTTCTGAAAGTTGTTTAGACGTAATGGAACTATCATTTGGCAATAACGATAATAATTGGTTAGGAACCGATAATATTGATTGAGTTTTGACATTGCTCATCAAAAAATCCTCGTTGTTTAATTCAGCGAGGAAACTTCCGCAAGGAAGAAAAAGGGCGACTTTCATCTAATAGTACAATTGTTAATAGTGCCGTTTTGGTTGATTATGAGTACAACCACCACCATCAAAAAAACGAATTCTAGTAAAGACGAAACGTTAACCGGTGTGGTTGAGCGTATCACCTACCATGCTCCAGATTCAGGGTACACTGTGGCTAAAATGCAGGTGAAGGGGTTTCGGGAGTTGGTGGCTATCATCGGGAACTTTCCCAATATTCAGGCAGGAATGACCCTATCGGTTCAAGGTTACTGGCATGATCACCCCAAGCATGGTGAGCAATTCCAAGTTAAAAACTATACTGAGTCTAAGCCGGCAACTCTGACTGGTATTGAAAAGTATTTAGGGAGTGGACTCATTCGTGGAGTTGGGCCAGTCACAGCAAAAAGGATAGTCGCCTACTTTCAGCTAGACACTCTTGAGATTATAGAAAACCAGATTGAGCGTTTGATAGAAGTTCCTGGTATCGGCAAAAAACGAGTCAAGATGATTCAGGATACCTGGGCTGAGCAAAAACTCATCAAAGATGTGATGATTTTCTTGCAAGGTCATGGTGTCTCAACTACCTACGCTGTGAAGATATTTAAACAATATGGGAATAATGCGATCGCTATTGTGAGCGAAAATCCCTACCAGTTGGCCATAGATGTACATGGCATAGGTTTTGCGACTGCCAATCAGATAGCGATACAGCTTGGCATATCACCTTGGTCAAAGTACCGTTATAAATCTGGGGTATTACATATTCTTTCTCATGCAGCAGAAGATGGTCATTGTTTTCTTCCCTTGCCTGAATTGGTTAATAAGGCGGTTGAGTTGCTAAGTTTTGATGAGTTTGATGCGGACAAGGAGGCTGTCAAACAAATCATCACCGAAATGGTAGAAAGCGAAGAACTCAAAGTCGAAGTAGCCGAAGGGGAAATGTGGCTCTGCTATAAGCCGACTTTCTACTATACAGAAGCCAACTTAGCTAAACTACTACTTAAGCATCTCGAAAAACCTGTAACGGTTGATATTAAGCGTGTCGAGAATTGGCTCTCACGCTACACTCAAAGTAAAGGCATTAAGCTTTCACCCCAACAACTTGAAGCGGTAATTAAGGCAGCTTCATCACGGGTCATGGTTCTTTCAGGGGGTCCGGGGTGTGGGAAAACTTTTACACAACGAACCCTAACCTCTCTTTGGCAGGCTATGGGTAAAAAAATTGGCTTAGCTGCCCCCACTGGTCGGGCTGCACAAAGACTGGGTGAAATGACAGGACTAGAAGCGAAAACTATCCATCGGTTATTAGAGTTTGACCCGAAAAAAATGGGTTTTAAACGGGACAAGGATAACCCATTGCCGTTTGATGCAGTGATTGTTGATGAAGCTTCAATGGTAGATATGTTCCTGGCGCATTCATTAATCAAAGCGATCGCTCCCGATTGTCAGCTTTTACTTGTGGGGGACTGCGATCAGTTGGAATCAGTTGGCCCAGGAAAAGTTCTCAATGATTTACTTGAGTCAGGGAAAATCCCAGTGGTTAAATTGACCCAAGTTTTTCGGCAAGCAGCAACAAGTGCCATTATCACGAATGCCCATAAAATTAATCAGGGGCAGTATCCTAAACTCGAACCTATTTCCCATAAGTCTAAATCTGATTGTTTGTTACATCCTGGGGGATCTAAACCAGAAGATAATGTAGAAGCGATCGCACAATTACTTACCGATTTTATTCCCAAACAGGGTTTTGATCCCAAGAACGATGTACAGGTACTTTGTCCTATGACTAAAGGTTTGGTGGGAACTCGTAATCTTAATCAAGTCTTGCAGCAACTTCTTAATCCCCCATCACCTGAAAAGCCGGAAGTTACCGCTATGGGAAAAACTATAAGAGTTAGCGATCGCATAATACAGCTACGAAATGATTATAACCGACAGGTGTATAACGGGGATTTGGGGGTCGTTAAGGCGATCAATAACATTGAAAAATCTGTCACCATTCAAGTTAATGATCGTGATGTGGAATATGATTTTGCTGATCTTAATGAAGTGGCCTTAGCTTGGAGCATTTCTATCCATAAGTCCCAAGGCTCTGAATATCCTGTGGTAATTATGCCAATCTCGATGTCTCATTACGTCATGCTGTCGAGAAATTTGGTCTATACGGGGTTAACCCGTGCTAAGAAACTGGTCATTATTGTCGGGGAGACAAAAGCAATCTCTATCGCTGTTAAACAAGGTCATCGACGGCAGCGATATACAAGGTTGGTGGAAAGGTTGTCTGAAAATGTTCTTTAAAATTGAGATATGGAACTTAGGGAATAAAAATTAACTCTTTACAATTAGTTTCATATATTGATATATGATTCATATATCGATATATGAACTTCATAAGTCTTTAGGAAACTTAACAGATGCAAGTTAGACTAGCCATAATTAGTAATGCTGGAGGAAGCGGAAAATCTACCTTAGCAGTTCATCTAGCTTATGCAGTAGCACGATATAAATACAAAGTAGCCTTGATGGATTTAGATCCTCAAGGGACTATAACGTTATTTTGTGGATTACCATCGCCAGAACCGAATGAAACTTTAAGTGCTGTTTTAAAAGAAGATTTTAAAGGGAACTGGCCATTAATGTCTTGTTGGAAAGATAAAACTGATTATGTAAGTGTGTGTCAAGGTGGTATGACTTTGACGCAAACAGCCGATGAATTAGTTTTGCACAAGCGAGGGGCATATTTATTAGAAGATTGTTTATTGGATTATCCATTGAGCCATGATTTAGTTATTTTTGATTGTCCTGCTACCCTAGGCCCGTTAGTTTTGATTGCTTTAACCGCTTGTACTCATATATTAGTTCCAGTTCAAGTAGAACCTAAATCAATACAGGGATCGGCCAGATTATTGGAATGGTATTATTTTCATTGTCGATATTTAAGACTTCAACCTTATCCAGAAATTTTAGGTTTTGTTCCCAATCAATACGATAAGAGACGTGCTGCTCATCGGCAAATTTTATTGGCTTTACCGCACCAACTAGAAAGTATGAAAATTCCGATTTTTGATGCTGGAAGAGAAAGTAGCGAATTTGTACATGCTAGTGGGGTGGGGTTTCCACTCCAGATTTATCGGCCAGCCCATCCTGCTAATAGGGATTTTACACCTATTGTTTCCAACTTGGTTAACTTAATTAAAAAAGAGAATTAAAATTATGACTGGTCAAAAATTTGAAGTTGATAATTGGTTTAGTGGAGCTAAACAATCTCAACAACTTGAGTTAACTCAAGAAGAATTAAGTGAAGCGGTAGCAGAGATTCAGAGATTAACTGAAGAAATAGAAAAATTAAGAGATAGCCAAACTCATTCAGAAACTCTTGAAAAATCAATTGTTCATTTAAGAACCGAACTAGAGAAAGAATCAGGAAAGACATTAATTCCGATTGAATTAATTAAACCAAATCCTGAACAACCTAGAAAAACAATCTTACCTGAAAGTATTGAAGCAATGGCGATTTCTTTGGCGAAAGAAGGGCAATTGAGTCCCATTATTTTAATGGAAACAGCAGGGAATGATTATTTAATATTTGATGGAGAAAGAAGATGGCGTGGGGGGAAAAAAAATAATTGGCAATATCTTGAGTCTGTTATCATTAAAAAACCTCAAGATTTACACCGCAAGGCTTTATTAACAAGTTTACATAGAGAAGACTTGAATTCGTTAGATAAAGCCGAAGCAATTATTTTAGAAATCGTTTCTAAAACCTCTATTCAAGAACAAGACATCCCTCGAATTCTATCCAGAACTATTCGGAGATTTAATAAAAAGAAAGAAATAACTCTAATCACAGAACTATTATCATCTGATTACCATGATTGTGAGATACGTTTAGCTAAATTAGAGCTTAAAGCCGAAGAAAAAGCAATTTTATTAGTTCTTCTAGATTTGCAACTCAATCCAGCTTCAATTGATGCCAATATTTTCCCTATGTTGAGTTTATGGAAGGATCTTAAACAAGCAATACGAGAAAAGGGTCTTAATGGTAGCCAAGCAATGGCTTTACAAACCTTAAACCCTAAAAACTTAGGTTTATCACCCCAAGAATCTAACAAAATTAGAAAACAAGTAACTCAACAAGTTGTTAGAGACAATCTTTCAGCTAGTCAAACTCGTAAATTAGTTAAAGAAATTCGAGATAAATATCAACAAGTTCCTAACTCTAATCGAACTATTAAAACTGTTGTTTCTCAAATTCAAAAACTAACCCCCGAAACTTTAACGACAACAGAGTCTGAACAACTAAAACAGTTGAAATCATTATTAGAATCGAAACTCTCAGAAATTGAAGCAATCTTACTACCTTTGTAGTGAAATTTCACTGAGATTTGGCTAAAAAAAAGAATCCCCGTATGGGGACTCTTTTTTTATTTAGAATGGGATGGCTCCTTTTTCCTCCTCAGTTTCAGCGTCAGACTCATTATGGTTATCTTCTACAGAAGAGACTTGAGCTTCTAAAGTTTGAACTACTGGGTTGTTAGCTGTAAGCTGTGGTAAACGTTCTCTTAAGGCATTAGTTACTTTAAACTTACCTTCAACGTATTCATCAATTTCAGTGATGGTTAAGGTTAAAGGTTTATCAGCTTTCATCTGATAACCTGAACG
>JASJDW010000184.1 GCA_030064955.1 Crocosphaera sp. | reverse complement strand
TGACTGATTCGGTTAATCTAATTTCACATTGGCGAAATGTTCCATCAACATTCGATAGATGAAAATGGAAACCATACCTATTTCATATATAAATAGGCGTTCAGTGGCATCGGGACTTACGATGCCAAACTGACAGTCAAGAAACAACATATCTTCTGATTTTAGATTTAAAATAATAAATATGCCATGTATTTAAGTTTAAAGAAGAAAATTAATGTCAACCGTAACCGAAAACGATCTCAAACGACTAGAAGACTTGATCAATAACCGTTTTGATCGCTTAGAAGATGGACTGAAAGCTTTAGAAACGAGGCAAACAGCTTTAGAGGAGGGTCAAAAATCTTTACAAGAAGGACAAAAATCTTTAGAAGATGGACTAAAAGCTTTAGAAGTGAGGCAAACAGCTTTAGAGGAGGGACAGAAAACCTTAGAAGGGGGACAACAAGATTTACAGAAAGGTCAAATAGAGATTAAAGAAAGATTAGCGGTGATTGAAACCCGTCAAGAGGACTGGAAACCCTCCATTGATAAAATCTCAGATTTAGCTGAGAAAGTAGGAGAATTGAAGAATTGGAGACAGATAGTAATTATTACCATAACAGCAAGTATTAGTGGTTTTATTGGTTGGGTAATTCGGGGAGGAACCCTGAAACCTTAAGCAAAATTAATGTTTTTTCTATTTCCTAATTCCAGGTAGATTCGGACAGGTTTTCTGATAGGATTCATTAGGGAAATACTGTTGCCATTCCTCTAATAAGAGGTTTCGCTCTAAACGACTGCAAGCTTCTGTAATTAAATTTTCTGAACCCAATAGCCAGACTCTCATAATATCATCTGTACTGAATGTTGTTAAGTAACGACCATCAGGACTAAAATCGGCTGTGAAAACTGGACTGTTATGTTGTAAACGGACAATTTCTTGACCTGTAGCAACTTCCCACACCCTTGCGGTGTAATCTTGTCCTGCGGTTGCTATATATTTACCATCAGGACTAGATTCAACAGTCCATACTTCTCGTTCGTCATGTGGTAAACGGAAAATTTCTTTTCCAGTCGAAATATCCCATATTCTTGCAGTATTATCCATTCCTGTTGTAGCGAGATAGTTACTATTACTAATAAAGGTAGCATCCTGTATGGCATCATCATGTCGGAAATGATTAACTTTTTTGCCGTTTTTTACTGTCCAAACAATGGCTTCTCCACCGTTGGTAAATCCTGACAATAACTGTTGTCCATCTGCACTAAACTTGATTAAGGTAGAACCATATTCAGACGGAAAGAAACGGTCAAAATCATAATATATCTTTCTACTCTCTCTAATCTCTTTTCCATTAAGGAGTTCCCATATCTTTATTTCTCTTCCTGTGTTTTCTATGGTGGCTAAATATTTTCCATCAGGACTAAAATCTAAATTTTCAATCTCCTCCTGCTCAAAAACTTTTTTTCCCGTCTTTAAGTGCCAAACTTTTAAAGTTTCAGATTCTCTAATAGCTAGATATTTGCTATTAGGGCTTAACTCACTATACCAAATATCCTCTTCATGGGGCATTTGTAAAATTAGTTTCTGACGACTAATATCGAAAATTTTAACTGTATTATCTGTTTGGTCTGTAATGAAATATCCGTCTTTAGAGAAGCCCATGCTTTGTGTATCTTTTATAGTCAATACTTTTTGTTCACTCGCTTTTTCCCAAATGGTAGCGGTGTTATCTTGTTCAATTCTCGCAATATATTTGCCATCGGGACTAAAAAGAATTCCATAGGTTTCATCCAATAAATTACTACGACTCCATGGCCAAACTTGTGCTGTCTTATCATCACTTCCTGTGGCTAAATATTGACCATCTGGACTAAACGCAACAGCATGAACTTCATCATCTGCTTTGAAACGCTTAACTTCTTGGCCAGTTACTAATTCCCAAACCTGCGCTTTTTTACCAACCGTTGCCACATATTTACTATCAGGAGTAAAAGAAAACTGACTTACACCACCAAATGCGGTATCTAAACGAGTGATTTCTTCGCCACTGGGTATTTCTAATATTCTGGTTACAGAATCATAGGTTGCTAATGCGCCTCCACCTGTTACGCTATGTGAGACTAAGTATTGACTATTGGGACTAAAAGCAATAGTCACTTCCGAGCCTGAATACTTAATCAGTTTGATTTCTTTCCCACTATTAACTTCCCAGATTTTGATGGTTTGATCACTACTAGCGGTAGCTAAATATTTTCCATCTGGACTAAAGACAATATCCGATACTATATCACCATGTTTAAATCGAAAAATTTCTTGTTTCGTTGCAACATCCCAAATTCGTGCCGTTGTATCACCACTAGCACTAGCTAAATATTGACCATCTGGACTAAAGGTAACACTATTTACAGAATCTTCATGTTTAAATGTAAAAACTGCTTGCTTATTCTTAAGATTCCAAATTTGTACAGTTCCGTCCTCATTTCCCGTTGCTAAAGATGTTCCACTGGGATGAAATACAATATATTCCATATCATCTTTTCCCTCAACACTAAAAACTTCTTGACGACTAGGAACATCCCAAATTTGTGCCGTTTTGTCATCACTAGCGGTGGCTAAATATTGACCATCAGCACTGAAGGCAATATCAGATACGCTATTTTGATGGTCAATCCGAAAAAGTTCTTTTTGACTATCAATTTCCCACAGTCTTACCGTTTGACGATTAGAATTAGCTTCATCTTCATAACTAGCAGTAGCTAGATAGTTGCCATCAGGACTGAAAGCGACATGGGTAACAGATCCTGGGTGGGGTATATTAACCATAGAAGGCTTAGGAAGAAGGACTAAGCTGGATCTTAAAGCCTGATCCGTTTCCAGAGAGGGAAATCTCTTCATTGCTTCTACCGCTAGTAAAACACTTCGTGGAAGCAGATTAACTTGTTGATCTTTAATAACTTGAGATTGGGCAGCTAATTGTCGAGCGAGTGCAATTCTTGCTCTATCATTGGCAAGGTTTTGTTGAATAAAGGCAAACGCTGTTAATCCACTTAATCCCAAAATTATCGTGATCGCAATGCGTAATCTCCAACTACCATTCCGTCGCTTTTGCAAAATACTTGCTTGTACAAATTCTCGTTCAATCTGGTTTAACCAGTTATTATTCTCCTGATTTTCCTGATCCAAAACATCTAAATAAGGATTACTATTCCAAAGAAATTGTGTTGGTAATCTTCTTTGTTCTTCTTGAGAACTTTGTAACCGTCTGATTAAATAACCAGGCAATTTAAACAATAAATTTTCAACCAATAAAAATCCCCGATCTATGGCATTTATTAATGGAGTCGCCTTGTCTTGAAACCTTGTTTGATAACTATCTTTTACTTGATCCCAGTCCATCGCAGCAGGAGTTAACCGTCGTTGCAAGATCAAGGTTTCTTCCTCCTCTTTCTTCCAAGTCAGTAGCTTCTCCCAACCTGTCACCAACGCATCATGTGCCGGTTCAACATACTCGCCATTTTCATCTTGATCGCTAATTAATAATCTCACCCCATCAAAACGCTTAATAAATGTCTTAACTCGTCCATATTCTGGTTCAGGATACACCAATTCCTTTTGATACACCCTTCTTCTAGCTAATTCCCCTCCAATAGCAACCATCCGTAACATCACATGACGAATAGTTGTTTCATACCCAGCATCTTCTTTCACTAAAGCATCATATTCTTCATCCGCACGACGGGTTAAGGACTTAATAACACCTCCTAACTCATCATAATCTCGCCAAGTTATGATTCTATCAACTGTATCTCCCGTTTTTTCTCCTTCTAGGTAACGATGGGCTAATTTTAGGTATAATTCACTCAACGCAAAGGATAAAAGGGGTAATGCTCCCGGCATATCCGCCACTTCATCAATCAAGCGATCGACTAGATAACCTCGATCTTCCAAAGATTCAAAATAAACCACTTTCGCCGATGCTGGTTCTTCTATCACTTCCCGTAAGTCATTACGAGTCATCGCAGGAACAATAAACCGTCCTTCTTGCCAACCTGAGTTTGGAGTTCGGAGTTCAGAGTTCGGAGTTCGGGATTTTTTAACGAGAGAATAAGGGTTTTGTAAGGGTGTATTGCTAAACTGAGATTCAAAATCAGAACGCAGTGTGACAACTATCTTTACTTGATTGTCATAAGTTGTCGCAAGATTGGCTAATATGTGTAAAAATTGTTCTTTTTCCGTTTCATCCCGACACAGAGTAATTAACTCTTCTAATTGGTCAATTACCAGTAATAATTGCTGGTTCGGATAGTTTTTAGACCAATTAGCGATCGCTTGATGTAAGGTTTTGGAATCATTGTCTAATTCCTTAATTAAACTATTTAAACGAGTTAAGGGAGATTCCCCCGGACGAATAGGAGTCAAGGTTTTCCATTGATGGAATTTGTCTAAATAGGGGATTAACCCAGCTTTAACTAAACTTGATTTCCCTGAACCCGATGCACCAAGAACCACAGTTAACGGACGATCAGGATGACTCATAAACTCATACAGTTGCCCAATTAATGCGTTTCTCCCAAAAAATAGATTACTATGCTTCTTTTCGTAGGATTTTAACCCTCGATAGGGGTTATTCTCTTCTAAATCATCTAAAGAGGGTGCAGAGGGTAAGTTTAAGGGATGATTCGGAATGAGGAAAATAAACTCCCCTTTATCATGTTTGTTTAAACTCCAAATTTGAGGGGTTTGACGCTGTTTTATGGCATCGGTGGGAATTTCAACCGAATCCCTTAAATATAAATACAGTTCTGTGGCGGTAATGATGCCATCTCCTGCTGGTTTCCCATGTTTAGCAGGTGGATAAATATCCCCTTTTCCCTGTAATGCTTCCATTAACGCTGTGGCAAAGGGAGAATGATTACTTTGAGTTTTAGCTGTTCCGCGATCGTTTTTCAGATCTAAGTTATCTAAGGCTGTTTGATCGTAGCCGGCGGAGGTAATTACTTGCCATGCTGCATCTTGTATAAAGCGATCATACCGTTCTTTATGGATGGTTTTGGGAATATGAATAAAGCGACGGGTACTCGACCAACGAAAAGCACCTGCAAAACAACAGTCTAAGATAACGAAACAATGACGACAAGAAAGCTTGCTTAAGGCTGTTTCTACGGTTTGCATAGGTAAATAAGTGGAAACATCCCCTAATTTACCGTCTTGAGGAATTAAATAACCTTGTGGCCCTTCATCTCCATTGAGAGCAATTCCATGTCCTGCAAAGTAGAAAATAAGGCGACTGGAAGGGGTTTTAATTAGGTTAGGTAGGTCAATGTTTAATAATTGTTCTAGTTGTTTTTTCGTGGCTTGATTATTAATAATCGAATGAATTTTATAGTGATAATTTTCTGCTAAAATTTCGGCGATCGCTTCTGCATCTTCTTTGGCTGTTCCTAATGCTGGGATGCCATTTTCATAGTTATTAATACCAATAATAACGGCAATATTTTGTTTAAATTGATGTTTCGACATTTGACTGATTCGGTTAATCTAATTTCACATTGGCGAAATGTTCCATCAACATTCGATAGATGAAAATGTAACACCAAATCTCAAAAGATGGTAGGGTGGGCAAATCAAAAACTTTTCTTAACTATTTATAAGGTAGAAAGTTTTGCCCACCCTACAAAAGTGCTATTTTCAATACTATAACTTAACTATAATTATAATGAATCTTAACTAGACATTTCTTAATAATTAGTCTCGGATTTATTTAGTTTTCTTCATAATAATTTGTATTTGTTTCGTTGTCCAATCTGCATTAGAGTTAGGTTTGCGTCTAATACTACGAGTTATCTTCGGAGGTTCATTCAAATCTGCCCCCATAGTTGATAAGAGATTATTTAAAGGATTAATTATTAATTCTTCTCCCCTGGTTACTCCTCTTCTCGTTAATTCTTCTTTTTTATTTTCTAACTCAAGCTTTAAATTTCCTTTCGATTTTTGTTCTTCATCAAGGGGTGGTAAACTTAACCATTTAAAATTAGCTAATCCTTTGACTGCAAACACTTTCAATGTTTCTGCCGTTTCCTCATAATTATCGCCTTCAGGTGCTTCAAATTCCAACTCATCAAGTTCTAAAACTTCTCCACTATCTAACTCATAAAAAGGTTCATTTTCTTGTTCTATATCAATTTTATAAATCCCCCAAGTTGGTTCTAAATCTAAAATAGCAATATTGAGGGAGCAAAAATAATTATTTTTAATTTGTAAACAAATTGTCCCAGATTCTAAAACAATATTATTAGGATCTGGAAAAGGTTGTTTATTCTCATCAAGTAATTCAATCTCTAAATATTTAGAAAGGGTAGAATCAGGATTATCTAATTCAGCAGTTCCTTGATATTTAGCTAAATGAACTAATCTTTTAACCACTGTTTCAGGTGCATTCGGATCATCAATCATTAATAATGGACGTAGGTTAGTTAATGGCATCCCAATACAAATTTCATATTCTCCTTTTCTTCCTACTGCAACTTGATAATCACTTTCTTCTTCTTCTTTTACTTCTACTACCCAACCATTATTAATTAATGCTTGACGAACTTTTTCTAATGCTTCATTTTGTTTTTCAAATAATTCTTTTGGTAATTGATTTTCTTGTTCTCCTACTTCTTTTTGATAAAAACGAACTCGCCGTATTAAATTAATGGGTGCAGCCAGCATTAATGCAGGACAACCTATTTCTAGTTTTCCTTTAACTTCTATTCCTCCATCTTCTTCTAATAAGACTTTAGCAATAGCACTAGATGCTTGTATTTTAGTAATTTCTACAACTGCTAATACTTTTTCTTTATCACTAAAATCAACAGTATTAAAGGGATAAATAGCAAATTGTGTTCCTATCATTAACCCTTGGGCTGCACCTGCATCTAAAGTCACTTCCGTTTGTTGTTCATTAACACTAATTAAGTTAAGAGTATAGGGAGTTGATATAGTTTTATCACCAAAAACTAAACGATTTTCGTCGCCAAAAAGGAGGGGAAACTGATTAGGAAATTTTCCATTGATCACTCCTTTGATTCGATTGTATAAAGATTGATAAGTTAACTCAGTAGTTGAATTTCTAAGGGTATCAATCATCCAATAAGTTAAAGCCCCATGACGCTCATTTCCCTGTACTGAATATTCATAAGCAAATTCCGAAGGGCGACAAGCTGCTAAGAAAACATAATTTCTTTGATTAGGTAACCATCCTTCTCTTGAATTTCCTTTTTTTAACTGTTTCCAATTATCAATTAATTCGTCTTTATTCGCTACTAAACTTTGAAAAGGTCTATTATTTTTATCTATTTCTGAACTACCTCTAATGGCATAATCTCCTCTAGTTGCTCCTCCTGAATGACAACTATCAAAAATAACGGAAACAATTAACCCTTTATCGGTCATTCGTTTCAGTAAAGTAGCAATTTCAACATCTCGTAAATATTGACCAGATGAACCGATATCTCTGGGAACAATCCCTTCATCTTGCTGATCTGGTTTTATCTCTGGAAAAAAAGTTTTAGCCCGTCCTCCATGTCCCGAATAATGAATATAAATGATATCTCCTGTTGTTGCTTGTTCGGTCAATTTATCAAAGGCTTTAACAATGTTTTGATAAGTGGGTAAAATAAGTTTATAATCAGTTTCTGTGATAGCTTCTTTTTCAAGAGGAGAAATTAACTTAGTAATTTGTTCTTGAGGAATCTTTAGCGTATTTCTAATATAAGTCTCCACTAAATTAATATCTGTTTTAGCACCCATTAAATTTGAATAGTATGGGTTAGGTTCATAATAGTCAATACCGATTAATAGAGCATAAAACTGGGATTGAGAATTAACTGTATTTACCATAGTTTACACTTTTCTTGATCAGATTACTAATAGAGCATTTCCTGGACTCATGAGGTACACCTAATATTCAACATCCAACATCTGAACTCCTACTGGGGAGCATCGGGCGAAGCCTGCCCTCCCGAACTTCTAACTCCTAAAACTAGAAGAGTTTGTACCTCACAAGTATGGGAACTGCTATATTTAGCCAATTTATAAGAAAATTAAGGACTTTCAGCCCTATTTTTGTGTGGATTAACTCAGAATTAGCGATCAAATTGTTAGTTAAAAATATTTTTCTATTGTAAGCGATCGCCTATAATGATATCGGTTCTCCTCACAGTGTAGTATAAAAAGTATAATATACTACATATTGATAATGGTGGATTACGGCTCAGATAAAAACTTATGATGTTTTCATCAAAATTAACCCTGCGCCTAACCCACCCTACGATTTGGTTTATACGGTAAGGTTGTTTAACCATCTCTCAACAATGTTATGCTGATTTAGGCAAACTATTCGTTTTAACACGATGTAACTGTTGTATCAGTTCATCTCTTCCTTTAACTCCTTCAATGCGATGAATAATGTTCCCCTCATTAAACAGAATTAAAGTTGGTAAATTTTTTAAGCGATACGTATTAGCTAATTGAAAATTTTTGTCAGCATTAATACTGACTACTTCCAGAGGACCATCCCACTCACTTTGAATTTTCTGGAGAAAGGGATTAATTAACAGACACAACCCACACCAGGGGGCCCAAAAGTTGACAAGGACAGGGTTAGGGGATTCTAGAACAACATGGGAAAAATTTTGATTGTTAACAGACAACATCATGGATTAAGTTGTGTTTATCTTCTTGTTATAAAATACTTTGAACTATGTTATATCCATTTGGCTTGGTCTGACAAAGAAATTTTCGGTACGGGGATCACGAAGATCAACTTTACTTGTCATTAGTCATGGATTGGGGATCAGAGTTTGATGTAGGAATATTTAGTGATGTTTTGATTATAGCCATAAATAGGTTTGAGCGGTAATTCGATCATAAATTTTTAGTTTTCCGTTGTACAAATTTTTTCGCTGATGATTTCTCCTGCTAATTTATGACCAGACTCATTCCAGTGGCCACTCCCCATGATGGTATTCTCAAACCCGTGTAAAAAGATGTTATGGTTATCAGCATAAGATTGGAATAAAGGGGCTAAGGTTAGCACTTCAAATCCTTGTTGTTTTGCTAAATTGGCAATCCTTTGATCGGGATAAAAGGGTTCATTGACTCCTGCTTGATTAAAATATTGTTCTCGATAATCAGCATCAGGATAAACTTGAGCAGGGTTACTTAATGTTACCACTAATAGCTCGGAGTTGATTGATTGAGTTTCTTGTTGAATTAATTTAATTAACGCTTCTGTCGTATTCCATGCTTCTTGCCAGTTTGGATCACTATTTTTGTAAAGTTCTGGGGTAAAATCAAGATATTGAAGCACGTCTTGACTCTCAGTTTCTGTTTGAGTTCCTAATAATTGACGACTCTGTTTTATTGCGATTCTTGTTTCATTGATCAATTGCAAAATACGAGAATTATTAATGGTAGAAAAAATAGCTTTTCTAGTAAAACTATTACGCCATTTATAAGTTTCTGTTTCCTTAAAAGATAAATCTAGAACATATTTTCCTTCTTTTTTGACTAGAAAGGGACTAAACCTATCATCAGGACTTAAGGTTTTTGAATTGTTAATAATATCGTTACCAGTAAAAACCGCTAAAACAACTAAATCAGGAGAATATTGACTAACATGATGTTTTAAGGTCATATATTCTTGTGTTGTACCATAGTCACCTACCCCAAAGTTAATCACTTCAATTGTTTTATTTTCAAATCTTTGACATTGGGGTAATTGATTTTCCATAATCGACCAAAATGTATCCTCTGCGTTAACTTGTATTGCTTCAGCAAATGAGTCACCAATAACAGCAATTCTCAAGGTGTTTTCAGGCTTTTCTTTACTATAATTTTTATCTCTTAATCCATCTTTATTAACCGATACCCAACCCTTACCTTCATGTTGCCACCATCCTGATATTCCTGGAATTAAAGCATGGCCACGATGGGGATCAGCTTGATAAAAACTAGGGTAAGCAATACCTATTATTCTCAGAGCAATTTCTCCAATAATTAAAGCAAAAATTGCTCCTCCTAATCCTAATAAAACATTGCCACTTAGTTGTTTAAAGTTGTTTAATTTAGGCATAATTTTCCATTAAATTTATCTAAAATTATGTTTTTATAATCTAATTTTACTACTCAATTAATTATTGTTTTAGTAAAGATTCTTCAGTTTCACTATCAAAAAGATGTATTTTTTCTTGATTTAAAGACAACCATAATATGTCTCCTATTTTTACTGATTTATCTCCCTGAAGACGAACAATAATTTGAGAAGAGATGTCATCTAATGTTTCGGTAAATAAATAAATTTCATTGCCTAGGTTTTCAACTAAATTAACTTTAACCTGTAAATTTTCTGTACTAGAAGTCCCTACGGTAATATGTTCAGGACGGATGCCTAAAATAGCAGCCTTTTTATTATGTTCTTTTAAGTAAGATTGCCAAGCTGAAGGGATAATAAAGCTAAATTTACGGTGGTTAATTTGTAAAGGATATTCAATTTGTACTGGTAAAAAATTCATGGAGGGGGTTCCAATAAAGCCAGCAACAAAACAATTAGCAGGATAATGATACAATTCTAAAGGCGAAGCAACCTGCTGAATTTTTCCTTGATTCATAACCGCAATTCGCTCACCCATCGTCATTGCTTCTATTTGATCATGAGTGACATAGATAGTTGTAATGCCTAGTTGACGCTGCAATTGAACAATTTGGGATCTCGTTTCTGTCCTCAACGTTGCATCAAGATTAGACATGGGTTCATCCATCAAAAAAACTTGAGGATTTCTAGCGATCGCCCTTCCTAAAGCTACCCGTTGTTTTTGTCCTCCAGATAAATCTTTGGGTAAGCGATTTAATAAGGATTCTAATTGTAATAATTGAGCAACTTGTTGTACTTTTTGATTAATAATAGTTTCTGTTGCTGAATGATAACGAAATTGCTTAGGAAATGGCCTAGTCAAACCCATTAAACCCTTTTCAAGTCCTTCTGGTAACAAGGATTTATTCTCCTCTTTTATCCCTTGAGTCATACGACGTAAACCAAAAGCAATATTATCATAAACATTGAGATGGGGATAAAGAGCATAATTTTGGAACACCATAGCAATGTCCCGTCGTTTTGGGGGTAAATAGGTCACATTATCTTCCCCTACCAAAATGTCTCCTGATGTGGCTGTTTCCAGTCCAGCAATCATCCGTAACAGGGTACTTTTTCCGCAACCTGAAGGCCCTACCAAGACCATAAATTCCCCATTTTTAATGGTTAGGTCAATGTGGTGTAACACCTTGACCTCATCTCCCTTTGACTTTCCCCCTCGTTGGGGAAAACTTTTGTTGATATCTCGTAAAGTAACTTTGGCCACGTTAATACAATAGAACCGTTTGTTTGATATTGTACAGTTTGATTAAGATAAGAAAAAATATATCAAGAAATGTAAGGGTTTTCATGGCGGATCAACTTATACGTGCAACAGCAGCCGATGGAGGTATTCGGGCGGTTAGCCTAATTTCTACCCGACTCACAGAAGAAGCAAGGCAAAGACATCAACTGTCTTATGTGGCTACAGCAGCCTTGGGAAGAACCATGTCAGCCGGTTTATTACTGGCTTCTAGCATGAAAAAAGAAGGGTCTCGCGTCAATATTCGTGTTAGAGGGAATGGTCCGTTAGGGGGCTTATTAGTAGATGCAGGGTTAGACGGAACAGTACGAGGTTATGTTGCCAACCCTAGTATCGAACTACCTCCTAACCCCTTCGGTAAGTTAGATGTTGGGGGGGCTGTTGGCCAAGAGGGGTTTCTCTATGTGGTACGAGATATGGGCTATGGTTATCCCTATTCCAGTACCGTAGAGTTAATCTCAGGGGAAATAGGAGACGATGTGACCCATTATTTAGTCACCTCTGAACAAACCCCCTCAGCGTTGTTATTGGGGGTATTTGTGGGGGCGCAAGGGGTAACAGCAGCCGGTGGTTTACTGTTGCAAGTGATGCCCAAAGCAGCCAGAGATGAACAATTAGTAGCCACCTTAGAATCTCGTATTGGCAAGCTTTCAGGGTTTACCCCTCTATTACGGGCCGGAAAAACGTTACCGGATATTTTAGAGGAATTATTGGGGGATTTAGGGTTAGTTATTTTTCCTGAAGTTCAGATGTTACGGTTTGATTGTCGTTGTTCTTTTAGTCGGGTTTTAGGGGCTTTAAAATTATTAGGAGAAGCAGAATTACAAGATATGATTGAAAAGGATGATGGGGCTGAGGCAACTTGTGAATTTTGTGGAGAAGTTTATCAAGCCAACAGCGATCACTTAGCCCAATTAATTGAAGACTTAAGAACAGAATCAGTTTAACTAGCTATCAGCTATCAGCCTAAAAAAGCGAGTATGTAATTTCGAGGAAACCTCGAAATTACACACTCAAGAACCTGAAAGCTGACGGCTGACGGCTGACAGCTTTTTCAACAGAATTACGGAAAAGCAACGGCTTGTAATTCAGTCGTAACAACAGCAACATACTCTTCATTTCCTAGAGCATTATTGTTAAGTCTTCCTTTAGCAATGGCACTTTTGATGAGGGTTTCCGCATCAATTTTATCTGCTGCAACAGCATGGATAAAAGCCACATGGGAAGGGATTCCTAAATCAGAAAAATAACCTTGATAGGCAAGTTGAACTAAGGTTGTTGCCAATAAGGTTGAGGTCGCTTGTCTGCCATAATTCGTAACGGCTGCCACTTCTTCAGAAGCAATTACAGGGGTTACAATGGTAGCTAATAAAGCAGAAGATAAACCACCAAGGATGAGATGTTTCATCATAATTTTTAGGAAGGGTAAGTTATCTTGAAAGTTAGAAATTTAATCGCTATTATCAGCAATTAAACCCTAACAAATGTCATAAGTGTTCTACCTAGCTAAAATCTTCATT
>JASJDW010000183.1 GCA_030064955.1 Crocosphaera sp. | reverse complement strand
TTGCTCTGAGATATTTCCAAACCGAAACCCTTGAACATTACTCCGCTTGGTGGAGCGACACCCAGGGGCATTCTCGCGAACTTATTAATACCTCAAAAGAAAAAGGAGCGGCTAAACATATTGTGTTCCAAAAAGATAATCAAAGCGGAACTATTCGTTTACCAGAAGCCGATTTAGAAATAAAATTTGAAGTCGCAACCCAATTCACTTGGGATGTTCCTGCTGAAGAAAATCATCGTGCCGTTATCCACCAACCACAACTTATATGCACAGTTCACACAAATAATGGCACTCAGAAAGCTATAGGTTATTGCAAAATTTATCAGGGAAATTATCCCAAATTTTGGGGCTACCATTTTGTTCACGCTTTTTTTTCGGATTACGGAATTGTTTGGAGTGCTGATGCCACATTTGGTCAAGAAAAATACAACTATTTCAAGCTAATCCAAACCTCTCAAACACCAAAGCCAATATTGTTACACGGAGAAGATTCTTACCATCGCCAAACAAGTGCCCATGCCCGCATTCAAAACAAAAATTACCACTTGAACTTTAAGATAGATAGCTTTGCAACTTGGTCGAGCATCCTGCGCAATCAAACATCAACAATGGAAAGTAACCTCAGCTTGGAATACAGACCCGCCATTCTAGAAATAGATGATAAAGAAGTGAGTAAGGGAGTTTGTCTAAAAGAATCTTGTTTTGGTACAATCGCATAAATTAACTTTCCCCACATTCATCTTCTGAAGCTCTGTGTAGTCTCCACTGCCCAAATAAGGGCAAAATTATGCCAAAGATTCCTTGTAATTCCTCAAAATTCCCCAATATACCTTCTAAGTTCGATATCCTTGTTGTCGGTAGTGGGGCGGCCGGACTCTACGCCGCCCTGTGTTTGCCAGCTAATTTACAAGTTGGTTTAATTACTAAAGACACCCTCAAAACGGGTTCGAGTAACTGGGCACAGGGAGGAATTGCGGCAGCCATCAACCCTTCAGATGCTCCCAAGTTACACCTTGAAGATACCCTAAAAGCGGGTGCAGGTCTTTGCAACCCGGAAGCCGTACAATTTTTGGTAGAGAATGGCCCAGAAGCCATCAAATCTCTAGTGGAGTTGGGAATCGCCTTTGATCGACACGGTCAAAAATTAGCCACCACCCTAGAAGCCGCTCATTCTCGTCCCCGTGTCCTCCATTCGGCCGATACCACTGGACGAGCCATTATCGATACCCTGGCACAGCAAGTATTACAGCGTCCCCATATTCAGGTACTCTCCCCTGCATTCGCCTTGAGTTTGTGGCTGAATGAATCTACAGGATATTGTCAGGGCATTAGTCTCCTCTATCAACAGCAGATTACCTGGATTCGATCTGCTGCGGTGGTTTTAGCCACGGGCGGGGGTGGTCAAGTCTTTTCCCAAACGACAAACCCCACCGTCAGTACAGGGGATGGCGTAGCACTGGCTTGGCGCGCAGGGGCTTTGCTGCGGGATCTCGAATTTTTCCAATTTCATCCGACAGCTTTAACAATACCCGGTGCTCCTCGTTTTTTGATTAGTGAAGCCGTGCGAGGAGAAGGGGCACATTTAATAGATGATCTTGGAGAGCGTTTTGCTTTTAATTATGATCCAAAGGGAGAGCTAGCCCCCAGAGATGTCGTCAGTCGGGCAATTTTTAGTCATTTGCAGAACACTGAACGCGACCCCTATTGTGTTTACCTGAATTTGCAACCGATAGAAGCAGAACGGATTCGCTATCGTTTTCCCAATATCATTCAAGTCTGTCAACAGTGGGGTGTTGATCTGTTCACACAACCCATTCCCGTTTCTCCTGCGGCTCATTACTGGATGGGGGGAATTGTCACCAATTTAGAGGGTCGCACCTCTATTCCTGGACTCTATGCCATTGGCGAAACTGCCAGTACAGGCGTTCATGGTGCGAATCGTTTAGCGAGTAACTCACTGCTTGAATGTATTGTTTTTGCCAGTCAATTGTCGCACCTGAAAGTCAACTCTAATGGTAACCGCGCCGAACATCAACCCCTGTCACTTACGACAGAATCAAAAGACTGGAGCCAAGATTTTGATAAGATTAAATTGATTCGACAAAGTCTCCCGCCATTGATGTGGCAAAGTGCTGGTATTTGTCGTTCTCAAGTGCTGTTGTCCGATGCAATCGCCCAAGTGGCTTCCTGGCATTCAGAATTAGCGACTTTAGAAATAACTCAGTATTTATCTAACCATCAGCCAAACCAAACAGTACAATTGGAATCAGCCAAAGCCCCAGAGCAAATTCGGACTGTAGCGGAAACTTTGAATTTGGTCGAGATTGCTGATTTAATTCTCAAAAGTGCGGCGTTTAGAACTGAAAGTCGGGGCGGACATTATCGCAGTGATTATCCCCAAACCTCCCCCAGTTGGGCAGTTCACACGTTAATTCAGAAAGTGGCAATCAACGATACTCCAGAAACTCACATTTGGCAATCTCCTCAGCTTGCTTTCAATTTAGCCGTGAAGAAAAGAGGGAGCGACGCAAAATAGTCGCATCGACCTGAAGCCCTTTCTAGCGACTGGGGATAGGGGTTTTGGGAAAAGCTTACCTGCTCGCTCCCGATCAGTCTTGCTCCGTTCTGATGAGAACACCACAATTAAATCAAGCGATCGCAAAGAAAAACTAAAAGCTCACGGGGTGACAAGCCCGTTGAAACCCTGCGTAAAAGAGAGTTTCAGTAGTAGAAGGAGGAAACTTTAAATCAGACAATGATTCAGCACAGAGCACTCAGGAGTCAGAATAGAAGTCAATTACGACGGGGACAAGCCCACGTCGCTTGTAACTAGCACCAAGCTGTCACGATTGGCTGATTGACGACAGCCTGTTCCTCCGACCAATTGGCAGAGGAAAGGAAGTAATTATCTCGGATATTCAAACCTGAGTTAATATCGGAATGGGTTTCAAAGTGGCAAGAACGGCAGTGAAACCTAGACTTTTTCCGATTAGCTTTGTTTACATTGCCACACCGGCTGCACCGTTGACTGGTATACCTAGCATCTACAAAAGCTGTTTCTTTTCCTAATGCTACGCTTTTATAGGTTAAAAAATCTTCCAGCATGGAAAATGGCCAACTAGAAAGCCATTTATTCAGTTTCTTGCCTCGTCGTTGATTTCTGATTCTAAGTAAATCCTCTAGTGCAAATATACGATATTCGGGTTGATTGGCTAACTCTTTACTGACACAATGGTTAACGTCTCGCATGAACCGCTTCTCACGACCAGACATAGCTTTTAATCTACGTTTAGCCGAACGAGTGCCTTTTTGCTGCAACTGTTTTCGATTGTATAAGTAGCGTCTTTGAGTCGCTCTAATTTTATTTGAGGAAAAGAATTTTCCATCGTGGGTAGAACAGAGATGATACAGACCTCTATCTATACCTTGTACGTCGCCATGCTCTAGTTTTTCTGGGTCGGGATGTTCAAAAATTAACCGCACCCAGAATTGTTTAGTGTGTTTGCTATAGGTAACTGTCGCCCCTCGAAAATCCCAATTATTATAGATTTCTCGAAAATAATCTGGCACATTAAGGATTAACTTTACTCGTTTACCAATACAACTAAGAGTTAACTGCTCTCCTCTAAGAGTCATGGTGCGTTTGTCGTAACGTAATCCAGAATTCGGTTTTTTGCGCGGTGTACGCTTAAATTTGCATTGTTTAATAGCTTCAAGTGCATTGTCTCTAGTGGCTTGTAGTAAGGCAGAAGGCACATCAGGATAAGTAAGTCTTAATTGACTGTACAAATTCTGATGTGCCTTCGATTTGTTGTAAGTTTTATGCTCCAATGCCCAGTCAATATGCGCGTTAAATATCTCGGCACATTGAGCCATAAGAGAAAAAAATCTTTCACTTGGTAAACTAACTGGGATTGAAACTGTTCTTAGCATCGTCGGGCATTTCTTTGGCGAGGGAACCGTTCGCCGTTGCTCCCTCTTCTTTAACAAGAGTGATATGGTTATATTACCACAAATTTTATATGTTCTGTCAATATGCAAACTTTAAGTTCATCTCATGCAAAACACAGCCTTGGGTATCACATAATTTTCGGAGCCAAGGAACTTATTATGCTTCTGTTGGACATATTTGGCGAAGATGCAGTTAAAAAATATATTGAGACTCAGAAGGAAAAAGTCTAGGTGGTATCGCTACGCGATGTTATTGCTGGTTTGGCTTTCATCTCAAGGCACAAGGCACATGAGTTTTCAGCCAAACATTAAATTTATAAAATAGTAATTTTTCATAGTTTATAATTTCACTTGAAAACCAACAATTTCCCAAGGTTTGACCTGATAATTATGATCTGTTGCTTCTTCTAATAAGTTAACTCGTTGACCTAAGTTTAAGTTTAAATCACTGTCAATTGCAATTATAGTGGGTTTTCCTTCACATTCATAACAGCGTAAAATATAATTATTGCTTCCATCTTCTGCGGGTTTTAATGCAGAGATAATCAAGTTATCAGGTTGTACTTTTAACCCTGAAAAAACGGGAGGTAATGTTCCTTGATTATTAATTTTATTATTAGAAATTATCACTTGCAAGGGCATATTTAATTCACGGGCTTTTTGGACTGTTTTTGCGTCTTGCCAACTCCCTTGATGGGGATAGATAGCATAGGTAAACTCGTGACAGCCAATGTCACAAGTTGGATCAGGCCATCGGGGACTTTTTAATAGGGTAAGTCTCAGGCGATCGCTTTGACTATCATAGCCATATTTACAGTCATTTAATAAGCTAACCCCATAGTTTTTACTATTATCAGTTAGATCTGCCCATCGTAATGCAGGAACTTCCCATTTAGCTTTTTCTTGAGGGGTTTGAGGAAAATTTGTCCGTTGAATGGTTCCAAAGGGAATTTCATAGCTGGTATAGTTTGCTGTTAGATTAAAAGGAAATGCTGTTTTAACTAAGACGTAGGTTTCTTGCCAATTAACTTTAGTTTTTATTTTTAAAATTGCTGAATTTTTCTGTAAGATATAGTCTTGGATGAATTCTGAGTTTCCTACTTTTCTGATCACTCTCGCTTTCCATTGAAGCAAACCAGTTTCTAAGGTTTCTATGGATATTAATTCAGTATCTGGTAAAGGATAATTGTTATAATTTGGATCAATATTCCAAGCATCCCAATACTGTCCTTGATCTTGAAAGCTTTGTAATTGATTGCCTTCTCTTTTTAAAATTTCAATCTCATTGATCTTATCGTAAATGCTATCAAGATTTCCTGTACTCTTATTAATCTTTACTTTCAGGTATTCATTTTCTAAAATAGTTTCATTTTGCTGCAATATTTTTGATACTTCTATTCCAGGATTCCTAGGAACTAGCCAAAAGACACGATAACCCAGAGAAGGAATATCTTCAGCTAGGAATAAAAGCTTATTCTCATGGGAAACTTGAGTTTCTAATTGATTTCTTTCCCAGTCATAAATTTCATAATTGTGATCAATATCATCAATTTCTACTATTTCAGATCTTTCCCAGTTCAGGGAGTTAAAAATAATCAGAGGTTTCGCCTCAGCTTTAGGTATATGGGGAAGTTTGATACAAGATACAATCTTTTCTAGAGCAGATTCTAGAATATTGTTACCTATAACTTGAACTTGTTTCCACTCTTCATTCGCTTGTACAAAAACGTCTGTAATAGCGGTTCCTGGTAAGATGTCATGGAATTGATTAAATAAGACTTTTTTCCAAGCAATTTCTATGTTATTTTTGACCTCATTCTCTATAACTTTATCTTCAACCATAGCTGCTATACAAGACCATAACTCGGCTTGATATAATAATTCTTCGCTACGACGATTATAATATTTTTGATCGGCATGAGTAGTATAACAACCGCGATGTAAATCTAAATAGAGTTCATCGTCCCACACAGGAACTGTTAAACCTTTTTCAATGGTAGTTTTAACCTTATCCAAGTAACTTTTAGCGGTTGTAAAATCAACTTTTGGGAAAAAAGGAGACTGTTTCCAGCGTTGACTAACTTCTATCATGTCACGGGTTGGACCACCACCATGATCTCCAACACCTGGTATCCATAGTATCTCTTTTAACCCCGTTTGTTGTTCCCATTTAACACTATAATTCGTCATGGTAATAGGATGGGTTGTCATTACTCCTTCTACATTTGGGGGCGAGATTACAGTTAACAATTGTGTACCATCAAGAGATTGCCACCAAAAGGCACCATAGGGAAATTCTACGGTACTGTTCCAGTGAAGTTTACCTGTGACAAAATAGTTAATGCCACTTTGTTTGAAAATTTGTGGTAACTGTAAACAAAATCCGAAACTATCAGGTAGCCAAGCAATTTCTGTAATAGTTCCAAATTTTTCTTTAATATACTTTTGTCCATATAAAAGCTGTCTCACAATCGACTCCCCTGAGACTAAGTTAACCTCTGGTTCGACCCACATCCCTCCTAAAATTTCCCATGTACCTGCTTTATATGAGGCTTGAATCTGCTTAAAAAGTTCTGGACGATTTTTTTCTATCCATTCATAAAGAACGGGGGTTGTATGGCAAAATGTGAGGTGATTAAATTCTTTTTGTAAGTCAATAACTGACCTAAATGTTCGTTCTGCAACTTCCCAAGTTTCGTCTACTGTCCATAACCATGCCATGTCTAAATGAGCATGACCTACAATATTAAAGTGACGCTGTTTAATCTCATCAGTAAGCGGTTGTAACTGTTGACGTACCTTGCTTAATTCATCATTAAACTTGTTTTGACTGTAAACATCATGCCAATTAATATCATTAACTTTTTTTTCTAAAAAATCTAATTTTTCAGGGTAAAATGTGGATAAATAGTTAGATAAAACAGCAATTTCATCAGCGACAAACCCAGGCTCAATTGCATTATAACTACTTTCATAAATCAATTGAGATTTCATTAACGCCCCAATATCATGACCAGGACTAACTAACCGTAAACAAACTAAAAATTCTTGTCCTCTTTCAGCAGAATCAGTTAATAATACTCTCGCTAAACAATCAAATAAATCCCCTTCTTGGACTAACTTACCATTGACAAAAATTTGAGCTATTTCTGCCCACCAAACCAAAGATAATCTTAACGAAACTTGTTTTAAAGGATAACCATTTAATTGTTCAGGAATAACAAATTTTTGGATTAACCATTTAACTTTACTTCCTGCTTCCCAGGTTAAATAACCTTTCTCGTTAGGTGTAATTAATTCTAAGGTATCAACATTAATATGATTGATATCTACTTCTTCTGAAGTCGTTAACCAATTATCTTGGACATTAACTTGTACAAGTTCACGTAATTTATTGATAGTTTCAGTAATTTTCATTTCTTGGCAACAATTAAAATAATTAGAATCGTTATCAAAAGTATTTCAGTCCCCACTAACCCGTTTAAAGTTTCGATATCTTCTGGATTAATCAGAAAATATTGACGAAGTAACGTATAAGGAATAACTTGTAAGAAAATAATTCCTATAATAAAAGCGATGATTCCATAAAAAGATTGAAACCAAAGAGTAATAGCGGTAATAACATTAAAGATGAATAAAATAATATCCATCAGTCGCCAATGAAGCGGTGTCTCTAACCAAGAAACATCCCCTAAACTTAAAATATTGGCACAATGAACCAAAGCACCATAAACTAAACAGATAGACAAAAATCTAAGATAAATTCCTGTCCAATATTGAGGAAAAGACTTTTGTAAACCTTGAAACATTTGAGAGACTTACCTATTTTCTTATTTTTGCTAAGATAAGCTAAAAAAACTGATCTACCCTACTTTAACCCATGTCTCACCCTGTCAATGAATCTTCCATGATTCCCCCTACCTTAATCGAAAATAGAAAAGCGGATCACATTAATATTGTTCTCCAGCAAGACGTAGCAAGTAAAGGTATTACCACAGGGTTTGAGCAATTTTTTATGGAACATGATGCCCTTCCTGATGTGGATCTAGATGAAGTCGATCTTAGCGTACAACTCTGGGGCAAAACCTTACAAGCCCCTCTCCTCATCAGTAGTATGACCGGCGGCACAGACTCCGCCCACAAGATTAACCTCAATTTAGCAGAAGCGGCACAAGCATTGGGTATTGCTATGGGAGTGGGTTCCCAACGTGCAGCCATTGAACAGCCTAACTTGGGCAAAACCTATAAAATACGACAAGTTGCTCCTGATATTCTTTTATTTGCTAATTTAGGTGCTGTACAGCTTAATTATGGTTACGGGATCGATGAAGCGAGAAAAGCCGTGGACATGATCGAAGCAGACGCTTTAATCCTCCATCTCAACCCCCTACAAGAAGCTGTCCAAGCAGAAGGCGATCGCAACTGGAAAGGACTCTACGACAAGATTGCTACTGTCGCCACTCAATTAGAAGTCCCTATCATCGCTAAAGAAGTAGGTAACGGGATCAGTGGTAAAGTCGCCCGTCGTTTGGCTGATTGTGGCGTGTCTGCCATTGATGTAGCCGGGGCCGGAGGAACCAGTTGGAGTGAGGTAGAAGCACATCGACAGCACGATCCTCGCCGTCGTCAAATTGCTCATTGTTTCGCCAGTTGGGGCATTCCTACCGCTATGTCGTTGATGCAGGTCAAAAAAGCAGTTCCAGAGTTACCCGTGTTTGCCAGTGGAGGTATTCGTAACGGAATCGATGCAGCTAAAGCGATCGCCCTTGGCGCAACGTTAGTGGGAAGTGCAGCCCCTTTATTAGATGCTGCTACCCATCAATCTCAAGCGGTGTATGATAAGTTCTCAATTTTGTTAGAAACCCTCAAAATTACGGCTTTTTGTGCAGGGGTTTCCCATTTAACTGAGTTCAAACAAGTTACTCTGCATCATAAAAACAATTTGTATTAGTTAAACTTTTTGTAACAATAATGTTTTTATGCTAAACGTCAAATTTCTTTAAATAGTTTATAGTTATGAATTTCCCCCCGTCTCCCCATCTCCCCGTCAAACTCCAAAGATACTTTTTCTGCGAAAATGGGATATTCCCTCATTTAATGGGAAACCAATCTTCATCTAATAGTTGTTGTAACGTATAAGGACAGTCTTTAGGAAATGTATCTAACCCTGACTTAGCCTGGACATATTTACGTGCTTTTTGATAGACTTTCGATAAGTTTTCCTCTAGATAATGATAAAAGTTGGTTGTCATGCGATCGTTAAGTTGGTTACGAAAACCCACAATTTCTGCTTGCCAATGTCTATAATTTCTGTCATATTCATCTTGCCAATATTCCAGTAACAGCAAATGACGGATAATCTGTTCTAATAAACTCTCTACCTTATGCCTCTTCTCACTTCCCAAGTCCTCTAACTCCTCAATTAAATTCTCTAGATCTAATTCATCAAACCTTCTCTCTTTCAATAGCTTAACCGTCTCTTCTATCCATAAATAATCGTCTATTTCATATAACTCTTTGAGTTTGTCCACCTTCTTAACTACCATAATTGATTAACACCTATGCTTAAGCTGAAATACCTAATAAGTGGTTACTGTTTACTAGACTACTATTTAACCAACCTGAAAAGACCTTATAGGCAGACAGATTTTTGACCCATACACCTAACACTGTCCATTATTGTATAAAAAAGTAGTATGGTCTGTCAACCCCATTGTCTCGTTACTTAATGAAAATATTTAGCAATAATTCTGTGGTAGTGTTGAACCGTTTTCAGATCGCTTTGTAGTCTATGTTACTGTTTTTTGGAAAATGGCTGCAAAAATATAAGATTAAAAATACAAATATAATACATATTGAGGAGTTTAACCTAATGTCGGGCAGAATTCCCGTATCCTCTACAGGTTAGGGACGGCGCGTTTAAAGGGCGGAAATAGTTCCGCCCACAGCACCTCATGAATGCCCGACCAATAAATAAACCGCAAAGCATCGACTTTCTATTATCTTGTGCTATATTTTTATCAGTGTTGTGAAATACCGATAATGTATAAGGCATATAAATTTAGGATAAAACCAAATACCGAGCAAGAAATAGCCTTAGCCAAGAGCTTTGGTTGTACAAGGTGGTTTTGGAACTATAGTCTAAATTTATGCCAAGAAACCTATAAAGCAACGGGAAAAGGGCTTAGCAGGAGAGTTATTCAGGGATTATTGCCTGGGCTTAAAAAGGAATATCCTTGGTTGACTGATGCTTATTCTCAATGTTTGCAGGTTGTTGCCTTAAACTTATCAACAGCTTACAAAAACTTCTTTGATAAACGATGCTCAACTCCGAGATTCAAATCAAAACACGGTAGGCAATGTATTAGTTATCCTGCTAACGTCAAATTTGAAGGAGATTATCTAAAACTCCCTAAAATTGGCTTAGTTTACTGTGTACGTCATCGTGAATTTGAGGGGACAATCAAAACCGTTACTATTTCAAAGAATCCTGACGGTAAATATTATGCGTCTGTATTAGTTGATAATGGGAAGGATAAGCCAGAAGCCTCAGCAGAAGGTAAAGCGGTAGGGATTGATTTAGGATTAACTCATTTTTGTATTACTTCTGATGGCTCAAAATATAATAATCCTAAGCATTTTGCTAAGTATCAACGTAACTTAAAACGTAAACAACAAAAGCTTTCTCGTAAAAAGAAAGGTAGTAATCGTCGTATCTTAGCAAGACAATTAGTTGCTAAAGTCCATTCTAAAATATCTCGATGTCGTGAGGATTTTCTACACAAATTAAGCCGTAAGTTAATCAACGAAAACCAAGTTATTGCTGTAGAAAATCTCAATGTCAAAGGAATGGTTAGAAACCACAATTTAGCTAAAGCGATTAGTGATTGTGGTTGGGGAATGTTTTGTACGATGTTAAAGTATAAGGCAGAAAATGAAGGGAAAACTTACATTGAAGTTGATAGATTTTTCCCTAGTTCTAAAACTTGTAATATCTGTCTAAATCAAGTAGGTAGTTTACCTCTTGATGTTAGAACATGGACTTGTGAGCATTGCCAAACTACTCATGACCGTGACATAAACGCATCAATAAACATTAGGAATGAAGCCTTACGGATATTAGAGTTAGGAACTAGCTCTACTGCTAATGGAGGGGATGTAAGACGGACTGGTAAAACTTCGGTTTTGTCAGACGCAATCCCCAATGAAGTTAGAAGCCCCAACTTCAGCGTGAGCAAGTTGGGGTAGTTCACACTATAAAATAGAAGAGAAGTAAACCATTATTTTTATGGAAATTAAACGCTTACCTGCATTATCTGATAATTACATTTTCCTCTTACATGATCCTGATAATAATATAGCTGCGGTGGTTGATCCTGCGGAGGCTAAGCCGGTGTTAAATTGTTTAGACCAATTAGGAGCAAAATTGGTTGCTATTTTCAACACCCATCACCATGCGGATCATGTGGGAGCCAATCAAAAATTAATGGAAAAATTCCCCGATCTTTGTGTTTATGGAGGTAAAGAAGATAAAGGAAGAATTCCTGGACAACAAGTCTTTTTAGAAGAAGGAGACACAGTAAAATTTGCCGACAAAACCGCTCAAGTTTACTTTGTTCCTGGTCATACCAAGGGACATATTGCCTATTATTTTCCTCCCAATACTTCAGAAGAAATAGGAGACTTATTTTGCGGGGACACGATTTTTGCTGGAGGTTGTGGCCGATTATTTGAAGGGACTCCAGCGCAAATGGTTCAATCCATCACTAAACTGAGAAACCTACCTGATAATACCCGTATTTGGTGCGCTCATGAATATACATTAAGTAACCTTAAATTTGCTGTTACTGTTGATAAGGATAATAGTGATTTACAAACTCGTTATCAAGGGGTTATTAAAGCCCGTGAAAATAATCAACCGACTGTTCCTTCCTTATTAGGAGAAGAGAAAAAAACCAATCCTTTTTTACGATGGGATCAACCTGCATTGCAAAAGCTAACAGGAATGAATGATCCTGGGAGGGTATTTGGTAAAATTAGGGGGATGAAAGATCATTTTTAACTAATAATGGCAGCCGAAAAGTTTAAGGTTAAAGAAAAAATATCTTATTATTTAGACAATTTTAATAGCCCCATTGGAATTACTATCAATTTGATGATTTTGGGGCTTATTTTCTTATCTTCTGGCATTTTTGTCCTGGAAACTTACTCTTTATCTGCATCTAGTTTGAAGTTACTGGAAAAATTAGATGATGTTATTTTAGGCCTATTTACTCTTGAATATTTAATCCGTTTTTGGTGTGCAGAATCAAAACTAAAATTTATCTTTAGCCTTTTTTCCTTTATTGATTTACTTTCTATTTTACCTTTATTCATTGGTTTTATTGATATTCGATTTATTCGTATTCTTCGCTGGTTCAGAATTTTGCGACTGCTAAGATTAATCAAGTTTGAAACATCTTTATTTAAAATAAAATCAGAAGATGGAATTGTTTTAGTAAGAATATTTTTAATTTTATTTTCCTTGATTTTTATTTATTCTGGAGCTATTTATCAAGTTGAACATTATAGTAATCCCAAGGTTTTTAAAACCTTTTTTGATGCTTTATATTTTTCCGTCGTCACCATGACAACTGTGGGGTTTGGTGATGTTATCCCTCTTTCAGAAGCAGGAAGAATTTTAACGGTAATTATGATTTTTTCAGGTATTCTTTTGATTCCCTGGCAACTCAGTATTTTGACTCAAAAGTTTTTGCAAAATAGTCAACAAGGTAATCAAAGTTGTTCCTATTGTGGCTTAAAGTTTCATGATCGAGATGCTAACTTTTGTAAGATTTGTGGGACTAAGTTATGATCATTGATATATTTATTGATGGTGTTAGCCACTTTACCCAGCATAATACACTTTTTTGTGTCACTCCCATAGCTTTCACGAACGAGCTTGGCTGTTAATCAAAGAGGAACTTCCCAGTCCAAGAACAACACCAACGATTACG
>JASJDW010000182.1 GCA_030064955.1 Crocosphaera sp. | reverse complement strand
AAGAGATGAAAGCGATAAGCATTCGTTTAATTTCAGTCACTTTTGATTCTTCTTTGGGAAAGATTTGGGTTCCTCTATAAACACATAAAGTAAGCTGATGGCTGATAACTGATAGCTGAATGCTTACTTATTACCAATGCCAAACTTGCTGGTAATTATCAAACAATTTAGGTAATTCTTTAAAAGATAATTGTTCAATTCCTGCTAATAATTTATCTTCGGGAATACCTCGTTTAGAAATATCTTCACTAACAGCATAAACTTTTATGCCTTTGTCAAGACATTGTTGTAAATCTTCATCTAGTTTAGCAGGAAAACTTTGTTTCCATTCCCCAAAAGAAAGTCCTTCTACCACTTGTCCTTTAACGGCATAATTAACCGCATTACCCCGTAATACAATATCAACATCACCGCCGATACTTTCTAACACTTGAATAAACCAAACAACGGGATCATCTTGTTCTTCAATGGTGCAACGATAAGCGGATTGAATTACTTGTAATACTTTCATATTTACTCCTTATTTTGTACCAATAACTAAGGTTCCATTTGCTTCTTTTGACCATTCCCAAAAGTCTTTGGGTGCGCCACGACGACAGCCTTCAACAGCCTCGTTAACTCCTCTTTCATCGACGCAAAGCCCACAATTAACCCATTCTAATTCACATCCTTTACTTTTTGCTTTATTAAATAAGGCTGTGATCCAATCTTTGGTTAAAGGATGATTTTCTTCATCAAAGGTACGACCATGAACACTATTTGCATGGGGTTTTTGATGGGCAAACGCTAAAGAAACGCCCCCTTCATAGGTAAATACTTTAACATCGCATCCTTTGTCTAAAGCAGCATCAATCATACGAAAAGCAGTGGTGGTTCTCGCTTGCTCAAAAGGACCATCCATCAACAAAAAACTTAGAACTGTTTTACTCATTTTTTCTATTTCTCCTATTAATTATAACCACATCATTTTTTGTCCTTCACTCATAGCATCTACAATAGATGCAACGGTAGAAATTTCAATTTTAACCCCTAATTCTGTGGTATCAATTCCTCGTTCATCTAAAGAGAATTTATCAGCTAATAACTTCACGTTTTCCAGATTCGTTAATCCTTGAGACGCAACTACAGAACGAGACGCTAAAACCCCATTTTCGATTAAAAATAAGGTAACATCATTACCAGCATCAGCAAGATCAGAGGCGAGATTATAGTTATTATTGACCTCTGGATAATCAAAGGGACTTTGAGATTCAATTAGAAAATATTTAGCCATTGATTGCTAGGTTGTAACTTGTGTGAGAAATGATTATTTTTCATCTCATAATGAGATGCTTGAGAATGTTTCTTGTTCTCAATATCATTGAAGTTCATGGCTTTTATGAGGCTATCTCCAACCACGCACTTCTTCCACAACCCTATCACTGACTTTAGGGATAAGTGTTAATTTTTCCAAATTATTCAAGCTTTGCCAATATTTTTCCAATGGTTTGCTACAATTGAATTGTCTTATGGAGGTTGAGTCCCTAGATGTTAAATACCTTAAGGTTATCTTGCTTCAAGGTCCTCTAATAAATCTTAAAAGACAATCGAAGTTAATAGGGATAGATAGTAAACAGTGTTAGCTGTCATAATGTAGGGAAATTTTCTAATATTTCTAGAATTTGGCGGTTAAATCCTGATTTAATTGATCTACTCTATTAAATCCAATTGATTCTAGGTGGTGTGAGATGTTAGAACGTTTTTTATTAGCCAGTACAGTAACCTGGTTACTCTATGTATCATTGCAGTTAGGTCAGTCCCCAATGACTCCTAAAACAATGAATCAAACAGCTAATCATGTTACCATCGAGAAGCTAATGGTATATCCCCATGATTCTCACTTTAGCGATTTTACCGTTGCTCAAAAGTAAGGGTTATGGTCAAAAAATGAAATGATTATCGTTCCCTCACACATTAAAAATTTCACAATTAAATAATAGGGGTGGACAAAAGTTCACCCCTTAATTAATGGCAAAAAAATCAATAATTAGCCTTAAGCTGTCTTTTTGACTTGTGTTTTGATATAAGGTTTACAATCATAAGGCTGTACCCCAATATCTTTGTAGTCATCTTTAGCTGGACTAAAAATTCTGGCAAAGCCTTCTGTGAAATATTGTACTAATCCTTGTAACGTATCGTTAAGTTTCATACCATCTGCCTCCAACTCCGTTGAATCAATAATTCATTCGTTTTTTACTTTTAAGTGTCAAAGAGAACAAGGTTTTTCTCCTCTCTATTTCGATTATCTAATAAGGCGATTAATTTTTGCCTATATTAGTAATAAATATTTAATTTTCTTTATAATACTTTGCTAACGATGAGGGATCATTTTAAAATGTATAAAGAAATATGTCTTTTTTTGTCAGCGACGGTTGAAACACTTATTAACTATTATCCCATTTTCAGAGAAGTTGGCAAGGGATTGAAGTAAGAATTACACAAATGAAGTTTTAAGGTAAATTGAGGACACATTTTTAGGATCTTCATTATGTCGTTTAATTATTATGACTAGCGATCGCTACTTTCAAATTATCAAATAGGTGATCGCACTTCCTTTGTTGATTTTCTGGCGACTCCCTTGGCTTTTTTAAAAAATTTTTCATCTAGGGGTGGAATATCAGAGTAATCTATAATTTTTGATTATATTAATGGAATACTAAGATCCTTACAAATTTTCTTGGCTAAAATATTCTTGATTTCTCGATGACGGGGAACAGCACTTTTTTCTTTTGTTTCTGGGTTCCACCAAATTGAATGTCGAGATCCTTCACGAAGTAACTCACATTGATTTTGTTTAAGATAGCGAATCAAATCACTTCGCTTCATAGAGTAATCATAACTTCTTCGTAGTTTTCCGTAGCTTCCTGGCGAGCTTGTTCTCGATTCAATTCTAAAATATCTTTAAGAGCTTCTTTTAAACTTTCTAGAAGTTCTTCTTTGGTGGATTCTTGAGCATTCACACCTTGTATTTCTTCAATCCATCCAACCCACCAATCACCATCTTTTTTAATAATTGCTGTATATTTATTTTCCATGAATTTTGTTTTTGATACAAACAGTACAACTATTGACTATTGATAGTTTAACAAAAAATAGTATCAAAATCTAGTCCATAATATTTATTATGCAGATGTTGTGAGAAGATTTGAAGAGATCAAAGCTAAATTAGAACGTCAAGAAACAGAAGATTTTACTTTGCTTGCTCAATCTTTTACCGTTAATTAGTAGTTTTTACTATTATTTTTTGTCCATATCACCCCCTCAACTTCATAATTCCTGACCATTGTACTTTCTTTTCATGGGTGCGACGATAGGAAAAGAAATGGGAGGGAGATTGATAGGTACAATAAGGAGCGATACTAATTTGTTGTGCGTTAATTCCTAATTGTTCCAGTTGTAACTGATTAATGCGACGTACATCTAAACGCACTTTTCCTGGTTCTGGATCGGGTAGGATCGGAGGGTTAGCAATCTTGGCTAAGGGGTTTAAAATGCCCTCTAAGCTATCCATTTTCTCCTTTTCAAACAAACTAGACCCCACTTCTGCTGCCACCTCCTCAGACACCTGATACACCTCTCCACTGATAGCTGGCCCCATAGCAATGCGTAAATTTTCCAACGCACTACCCCAAGCTTGTAAACGGGCGATCGCTGCTGGTACAATCCGTTTAGCTGTGCCTCGCCATCCTGCGTGAATGGCTGCAATGTTTCCTGTGACTTCATCCCCGATTAAAACAGGAGTACAATCAGCACTAGCCACCCAAATCGCTTGTTTTTCAACTTTTGCTACCATCCCATCAGCAGGGGGAAACCCCTCTTCTAAAGCTTCTTCTATGATTTCATCAGGAGAGAAAACACGATTACCATGTACCTGTTGGACGCGGTAGGTGGTCGCTTCGGGGTGAAGAATTTTACTTAAATCTTCAGGGGTTTTGGGATAAAAGGGTTGAGTAAAAAAGCCGTGAGGCCAAGCTTGTAGTAAGGAACAGGTTAAATAAGGTAGCCCTTGGGCGGACTGCCATTGCCAGGTTTGGGTTAAGCGATCGCTCATCATCTTTCAGTTACCAGTGAGCAGTGATCAGGTACTACTCAATTCTAACCCCACTCAATCACAAGATTGTAGTGGGGATGGCTCTTAAAGCACCACTGCTTTGCGAGCAGGGACTAAATTTTTATGAGCTAAATATTCATGAAGTTCTAACGGTTTTAGTTTACAAAGATCTTTGGCTAATTCTTCGAGTTTAATGCCTTTGGGCAAATGGGGAGATAAAGACTCACGCACTAAACCTAACATTTGAGGTTCAGCTACTAAGAGAATTAGATGAGCTTCCCATTGTTGAAGACAGTCTGTAATTTTTTGGGTAATATCCTTAGCAAAATTTCGTTCATATTCGCTGAGATGGTTTTGACGATGATCATCATAACCATGGCCTTGAGTGCGCGCTCCTCGGTTACGCCCTTTTGTATTAGCCCATAGTTCCCTTCCTGCCATTTCTTTAGCAGTATTGGTTAAACATTGATGTTCTACCAAATTAGGACTTGACTCGTATTCGGGAAACTCAGCCTCTTCTAAGGTAAAAAAGCGGGCTTTTGTTCCATCCATAACAGCAATGACAGCTTGATTCATAGGAATTTTCGATAGACTTCTCAAGATCTTTATCGTAACAATGAAACCTGTATTCTAGAACACTTTGGAATAAAGCTTAAAATTTGGGGAGGGGATCAAGGATATTTTCAGTAAAACAACTTAACAAACTGTTTTTAGGGTGTTTTGAAACCTTAGTGTAATTACTTGAAAATAGCTGTATATCTTGCCTGTTCCCTGTTCCCCGTTCCGGCGTTCCCTCTCTCAACTGTGCAATTTATTTTGTGTACTTACTTAATTTGCTAAAAAATAAGATATTATTTATTTTAGTCAGGTAGGATAGGATCAGCCTATCCTAAAATTTATGCCCTGACCTTAAAACACACCTAAAAGTACAGCAGTGGTAAACAGGATAAGCATTGCCATAATAATCATAGAGATCATAAAGTAAGGTGCTTGATTAACCTGTTCTAAGTATTGGTGCTTTTGGCGATCTTTTTCACTTAAAGGCTTGAAATACATATCGTGCATAATATTAACTCTCCATTCTACTCATGACGAATGTTGAAGATGACCTTTGTTTATAGTTCATAAAAATATAGCCAAATATGACCTATCTTTATTTTGTCGGTTTTACCCTGACTGGGTGAACTACAACACCACGCCAGTTGCGTGACTGTCGGGGAACCCGCCCAACGCACTGGCTCCTCTATCCCATAGTTAAAGACATTTGGGACTGCTTTCTATCTAGCGCATTTGGTTTTTTCTTCACCTAAAATTGTGAGTCAGTGAAACTAGCTATTGCCTATTTTGAACGAGATTTAGATTAAATGTACACTGATTGATGATGAGGCTCACGACTCAATTATCTTTGTGGTGAAATGTCATCAACTCATAACCTCATTCTAAACCCCTCAATTCTAATTAGACGTTAATATTTGTTACAAAAACAGACTGAGAATTAATGAGTGATGGACATTGCTGTATCTAAATGCTTGATTAAAGTTGCTTGGGGTAAAGGCCCTTGTAAATGACTCCAAGGTAATATTTGCTCGGTTTTCCAGTTATAATGAACATAATAATCTAAAGGGGGTAATTGTCCTTTTAATTCCTTGAAAGCGCGTTTATAACTCCCTAATGAGTCCCCATAGGATCGGGTTAATTGTAATAACTTACTAAGACGGCGATCGCCTCTCGATATTAAAGCTTGTATCACAGACCAATTATAGCTTTCTGGACGAAATTCTATCCCTTTTTTGCCTAGTTGTTTTTCTAAATATTTAAGTCTTTTTTTTGCTATTTTATTGACTCCAAACCATTGAAATGGGGTATGAGATTTAGGAACAAAAGTGCTACAACCGAAGGTTAATCTTAATCCTGGGACTGCTTTTTTGATCGCTTCTAACATCATAATAGTTTGTTCAATATCCGCTTCATTTTCTTCTGGTATTCCTACCATTCCATACAATTTCAAATTATTTAATCCGCCGGCTTTGGCGTTAACTGCTGCTTGGATAATTTCTTCAGTTTCTAATTTTTTATTAATAATCTTTCTAATTTTTTCGGAACCACTTTCAACAGCGATGGTAACGGATTTTGTTTGGCGATCGCTTAATATTTTAGCTAATTTTTCTGTCAAAGTATTGGTTCTCACGGAAGCAATACTAACTCTAACATCTTCATATCTAGGTTGATAAAGATAGTCTAATAACTCATTGAATTCAGGATGTTGAGTAACAGATGCACCTAATAAACCGATTCTATTGGTCACTTTTAAACCTTTTTCAATTGCTGGTATTAAAGCTCCTTCTAAACTAGCAGTCCGAAAGGGTAAAGTTAGATAACTTGCTAAACAAAAACGACACATTTCTGGACAACTTCTAACTACTTCTACCATATAAATATTTTCCCATGCTGCCTTTTCGGTCACTACAGTAGAAGCAGATAAAATATTCCCTTTATAAGTTTGTTTTTCAACAGTTGAAGGAATATGATTATCAATAGGTTTAATTGATGTTATTTCACCATCAGGACTATTATAACTAACTTCATATAAACTGGGAATATAGATTCCTGGAATGGTAGCTAAATATCTTAATTTTGACTCTCTATTCTCATATCTAACAGTTTTGTAAGCGTTAATAAAATCATTAATTAAATTTTCTCCATCTCCCAATAAAATTATATCAAAAAAATCAGCGAAAGGTTCAGGGTTTGCAGTTAAAACGGGTCCACCACCAAACACTAAAGGATGATCATTATTCCGTTGATTGGCTTGAAAAGGAATCGTTAAAGATTCTAAAAGATTGAGAATATTAACATAATCTAATTCCCAAGAGAAAGAAAAACCTAGTAATTCTGGAGTTTGGGGTAAAGTTTCTTGAATATCGGTGAATAAGCGACTGACATTAACATCAGAACGAGTAGCAAACGTAGCCCAAATAATTTGATATCCTAAGCTAGTAATTCCCACATTATAGTCATTAGGAAAAGCGAAGATTAAAGGAATTGCATTATTATCAGGGGTAACAGGGTTAAATAATAAACGTTCTTGGTTAAAATCAGTCATCAGTTATCTCTTTAATTATAAGTATCTTCTTCAACATTTAGTCTAAAATTGGTTTAAAATCTATAGTTAGTCCAACTGAATGTAAAACAAATAAAAGATTTTCTAAGGTTAACGGTTCTTGATCTAAAGAACAATTTACACTCTTTTTTTGTAAGTAATCCGTATTTTTTGCTATGTCGTTAACACTTAGTTTGGCTTCTATTATATTTTTTAAAGCGAGTAAAAAGGCTTCTTGGTTTCCATCTTTTAAGGTTTCATCTAGTGCTGCTTTTAAATATTGAGATGAATAATTAGGATCGCATAGTCTCTTTAGAAGATCGTCTCGATAATTTTTAACTGGCATTTAATTATATACCTCCCTGTTCATTTTGATAAGCTTTCCAGAATTTTTTTGCTGTTTTAATGTCTTTATTTTGGTTCTTTTTTGAACCTCCTGTTAAAAGAAGTATAATCTTTTTACCTATTATACCGTAGTATATTCGATATCCTGAACCAAAAAACAACCTTAACTCATAAACTCCTTCTCCTACACTTTTAGCGTCTCCAAAGTTTCCTAAACTAACTCGATCAAGACGTACATCTACTCGCACTTGAGTTTGAATATCAAGTTTTTCAAACCATTGATCAAAAGGACATATTTCTGTGTAAGTAACGTATTTTTGTATTTCCCATTTATTCTCATTCATATTTACTAATTCAAACCATTTAGGAACCTACAGATGATAAATTTGGGATTAAATAAAAATAGCACATAATTAATTTATTATTGTCCCATTCCACACCCTACACCCTACACCCAGGAGCGAAGCGACGATAAACTATCATCCATAAAAGACAATTTACAACTTTGGGATACTTCCCAAAAAAATTGTCATCGACTTGCCATATCCTTGACACACCATTGACACAATGATGATATTCAATGTAGTTGTGGTTTTATTTCAAAAGCCAGTTTATATATTTTAAAAACTGTTTTAAAGCTGCTTAACTATGAACCCCACTGCAACCAGACTTTTTAATTTTCTACAACAAGACTTAGACATTCCTGCTGAGTCTATAAACCTTGCTCTAAAAGATGAACAAGCCATGCTTCACCATTTCCCTATGATTTTATGGCAGTACGGCTTAGTTACCAAAGAGCAGTTAGAATCTGTCTTTGACTGGTTAGATGAACATCTTTTATAAACTTCTAACCATTATTTCATTATCACTACTTTTTCCTAAATGGTTGTCAATTTTAAGAAAGTATTTATGATCCCTAAATTGTTCTGTATTCTTGACCCATACTAATGACTTAATCAAGTTATCTAAAGTAAAATAACCCTTGAGATGTATGCTAGAGATAAAATTATATGGGTCGTGCTAAAAAAGTCGTGCTTGCTTATTCTGGTGGGGTAGATACCTCCGTTTGTATTCCCTACCTTAAGCATGAGTGGGGAGTCGATGAAGTGATCACCTTAGCTGCGGACTTGGGCCAAGGAGATGAACTGGGTCCCATTCAAGCCAAAGCCTTAAAATCTGGGGCTGTGGAGTCCCTGGTAGAAGATGCTACCACAGAATTTGTCACAGATTATGCTTTTAAAGCTATCAAAGCTAATGCCCTCTACGAGAGTCGTTATCCCCTCTCTACGGCGTTAGCCCGTCCTCTGATTGCTAAACTATTAGTAGAAGCAGCGGAAAAATATGGGGCTGATGCAGTTGCTCATGGTTGCACAGCCAAAGGGAATGATCAAGTCCGTTTTGATCTGGGCATCTTAGCTTTAAATCCTACCTTAAAAGTATTAGCCCCAGCTAGGGAATGGAATATGAGTCGGGAACAAACCATTGCTTATGGTGAGCAATTTGGTTTAGAATTCCCTGTGAAAAAGTCTTCTCCTTTCAGTATTGATCGCAACCTTTTAGGACGCAGTATTGAAGCGGGTCCCTTGGAAGATCCCATGACGGAACCCCCAGAAGAAATCTATTTGATGACTAAAGCGATCGCCGATACCCCAGACACCCCTGAATATGTGGAGATCGGCTTTGAAAAGGGTATCCCTGTCAGTCTCAATGGTCAAACCTTAGATCCCGTTACCCTCATTTCTCAACTGAATGAGGTGGTGGGTAAACATGGTGTGGGCCGTATTGATATGATAGAAAATAGAGTGGTTGGCATTAAATCACGGGAAATTTATGAAGCGCCGGCTTTATTAGTTCTTATTGATGCCCACCGAGACTTAGAAAGCTTAACGTTGACTTCTGATGTCACCCACTACAAGAAAGGGGTAGAAGAAACCTACAGTCATTTGATTTATCGCGGTTTATGGTATTCTCCTTTGAAAGAGTCTCTGGATGCTTTCATCGATCATACCCAGGAACGAGTTACGGGAATGGTACGCATTAAGCTATTTAAAGGGAATGCGACTATTGTGGGTCGTCAGTCTGATTATTCTATTTATAGTCCCCATTTAGCTACCTATGGGGAAGACGATCACTTCGATCATAAAGCAGCAGAAGGGTTTATCTATATTTGGGGACTACCTACCAGGGTTTGGGCAGAAAAAACCAAAGGTTAATGCTGTATTTTTGGGGCTTAATTTAGATTAAGTCCCTATTCTCCCGTTACGGATAAATCACTAACCCAAACTCTCGGACACACTCCTGCTGGGGTTACTTCTGCTTCTGACTCCACACAAACAATGGACTTTAATAAACTCAGATAATCCCCTGCAACGGTGGCCGCGTCAATACTGGTCCATTCTCCCTTATTCACTAACCAACCATCAAAGGGTAAAGAAAAGGAACCTTGTAGGGCATTTACCCCTGCATGAAGGGCTTGTAATTTGTCAATTAAAATGACATTTTCTGCTTCATCAAGGTTGTATTGGGGATTCGCTTCTGAGTTGGAAAAAACATGATGAAAATGGGAACCTACTGTAACTTTTGCCCCAATATTAGCGTGTCCTGTGGGTTGGGCATTGATCCGTTTAGCCGTTCCTGAACTATGTAATAATCCAATTAAAACCCCATCTTTAATTAATTCTACGCGACGGGTGGGGGTTCCTTCTCCATCAAAGGTTTCTGCCCCAATATTATCAGGATGAAGCGCATCGTCACATAGACACAGCAAAGGAGAAGCCACTTCTTTTCCTAAAGAATCAAGGGTAGAAAGACTTTGTTTATCTAAAATATTTTGGGCATTAAACAAATTAGTAAAGGAACTAATTAAACTTAAAAAGGCTTTAGGAGAAAAAACAACGGTGTATTTTCCTGAAGGAATGGTTCGATAATTAATATGACTGATTGTTTTTTCTGTAACCTCTTTTAAACAGCCATCAACGTCTAAAGTGTCTAACCCCCGACTAATTTTCATTGCACTGGCCCCTCTGGGTTTTTTCCCTTCTTCTTCAGTGCGACTATAAAGATAGATAACTGCATAGGAACGGGCTTCTTGACGTAGAGAACCTTCACTGTTGAGATAGAATCTTTTTATGTCTTCTTGAGATAACCCGTTGTAGGGAACTCCTTTGATAGCAGGATGGGCTTCTAAGAGGGATTTTTCTGCTTTAATTAAGGTATCGATTAAGATAGGAACGGGAGCCGATTCTACGATTTCATCTGCTGTATTCTTAATGCTATTTTTAGCTTCAGGACTGAAGTCTGGGGGATTTTCTATATTACCAAAAGTGCTGGCTTCTTTGGCTGTTTCTAGGGCTAATTTTATACCCAGTTCATCTAAATCTGTTGTGGTTGTAACCCCAACTGTTCCCTTTTCATTCCATACCCGAACAATAACACTAGAACGGTTAGATGCTTGGACTTGTTTCGGTTCCCCATTATCAACTTCTACACTGGTTTCATCGATGGAAGACCCATAAATGTCGTATTTATTAATGCCGAGTTTCTCTGCGCTGCTTTGGGCATAATTTGCGATCGCTTCTGTGTTTAGCATTGCTATCTATCAGTTTCTTAAATAATATCTTAATTTAGGTTTCTAACTTATTCTACCTTATTCAGCACTGTTTTGCTCAACCTGAAGAAATTTTCACGACTCTGACCTTTCATTTCTTAAAACAAACAACCCAAATAATTAAGCTAGTAAATCCAATATAAATAAAAACTGTAATCCAATCTAAAAACGTATGAGAAATCATTTTATATTATTAACAATTTCAATTAAGATTATAACATTTCCTGGACTCATGAGGTACACTTAATATTTAACTTCTGAACTCCTGCTGGGGAGCATCGGGCGAAGCCGGCCCTCCCGAACTCCTAAAACTAGAAAAGTTTGTACCTCACAAGTATGGGAACTGCTACATAACATATAATAATAATAAGGTGAGCCTTACCCACCTTACTAATTTTAATCATTATTGGTCAACTCACTCCACGCTGCTTTGAGAGCTAAAGGGAAACGTTGCGCTATTTTTTTAATATAAGTTATGCCCTTTTGAATTGATGTTTTAATTTGAGATAGTTTTGAACTATGATATGTTTTTTTTCTGTGAGGATAGGTTAAATCCCTAATAATAACCTCATGGGGATTAAGATAACGAATACCCTCAGACAACTCATCAGTGTCTAACCAGTCGTTATCGGGATCAAGTACAGATGAAAGTAAAAAATCATCTTCATCCCATCTAGACCTATCTATTGGATTATTCCAGTAATAAACTTTCCGCTTTCCATCATAAACAATCTCTTCAAAGCCATCAATTTGAGGAGAAGATGACTGACCATTTTTAATAATTTTTACTTGACGATAATGACGGTAACTATGACTCATAATTAGCTCCTTATATTATTCATTCCTTTTACTACGAGAATAACATTGATGACTTATTTTTCGGGTTCGGTTATGATCACCTAATAGGTAGGGATTTCTTCTCGTTATTTCTTTTTTTTCTTAAATAGCTTAGTTCCCATTTCTGTTTTAGCTGAAAAAATTAAATAAGCAATTAAGAGTGTAACCCCAAGGAAAAAAGAAAAAAGCTCATTATTCATACTGTCCATTTTTAGCTCAAGGGAGTTTCCTTAAGTTTTCTAGAATAGCTTGTTCAATCTTCATTTTTACTCCTTTAAATTTGAAGTTAAATAATTTAATTTACCTATCTTATATTTTAACTGAATTATGACTGAACAAAATAAAGAATTAAAAATCAAGAATGGGCAGAAAAAATAAATTATAAATTCTAAATTTGTCCCACAAGATAAATTTTAGCCAAAACCTACGCAGGATGAAGCGTCTAGAAATTGAAAAAAATGGAACATATATGCTAAAATAAAGTTTATATTAACTGTTTAAATCGTCTCTAAAATATGGATTTAGTCAATATAGCCAATTGGGGTTTAGGATTATTTTTAGGGTTAATGACTTTCTTATTTATTTTTCGTATTGTCTTAACTTGGTATCCTCAAGTTGAATTAAACCGTCTTCCTTGGAAATTAATTGCCTTACCTACTGAACCTTTATTAATTCCTGTTCGTCGTGTGATTCCCCCTCTGGGTGGAGTGGATATTAGTCCCATTATATGGGTTGGTATTTGTAGTTTACTTAGAGAAATTTTAGTTGGTCAACAAGGATTGATTACTATGAGCCTAAATAGTCATTAGAAAGGAGAGACATCTTAATGAATATCTCTCCTCTTTGAATACTTATACGGTTAGGGGACTTTTTCTAATTTTGATTAACTTATGTTTTTTAAGGAAAGCGGTACACATTACCACTCCTCAACAGAACCGAATATTACACAGAACGTCAAAGAACTACTTAGCTTTGCGCTTTAAGCGACTGCTTAAACCCAGTCCAGCTAACGCAGTTAAACCAAGGATAGTACCAGGTT
>JASJDW010000181.1 GCA_030064955.1 Crocosphaera sp. | reverse complement strand
GGGGAAGGTTTTTTTTTAGCAGTCATGTTAGGGGTGAACTCCAGCAAAACAGCGTTAGGGATAGTTTTAGGGTAACTTCTGTAAAAATAATAAAGAATTCTTAACAAATGTTTAACTTAATCTTACCAGGGTTTTGATTATTTTGGGACATACTCACGATTTTTCCATGATTTTCTAGATGACTGATAGCTAGAAGTGTGCTAATTAATAGCAATAATCAAGAACTTACTTCTATTAATAATTGTAGCGTTTATTTTTAGGAAAGTCTTTGTCCAGCAGATGCAGAACAATTGAACACAACATCTCAGACGCAAATATAGAGAGTCAATACAAAATTTAATTTATCATCAAATATGTTTGTAATAATTATTGATTTGTAATAATTATTGCTTGAGTAAACTATTGACAAGAAAATCAATAAAAAGTACAGTTTTTAATAGTTCATAAATAGGTAATTATCAGTTTTGCTGAGTTATATTTGTTCCCTGATTAAAAAATTTGTTATTGAACCTATTTATAGATATTTACCTAAACGAATACAATCAGTAGTAGCAAAAATGAACCAATCAAAAAGACAAAAACAACAAGACTTAGAAAAAAGTAGAAAAAATTTTTTAGAAAAATGCCGTTTCAAATATAAGGATCTTGGAGAGGAATATTTATACGCTCTTGGTATGAGAGAAGAACGTGTGACTTTATATAGTCAACAAGTTAGGGCATTAAATTTAATCTATTGTCTTCATAAATATAAGAAATTCAAAGAAGGTAATAAAATTGCTATTATTGGGGGAGGTTTATCAGGAATTACAGCAGCAGCAGCAGCAGCAGTTCTAGGGATAAAAGTTGATTTATTTGAGCAGAGAACTTCCTTATGTCATCTTCAAAGTAGCTGTACAACTCGTTGGGTAGATCCCTATATTTATGATTGGCCAGAACCTGGTTCAGATAACCCTTATGCGAGACTTCCTTTATTAACCTGGCGTTCTGGTATAGCAGCATCAGTGATTGATAAAATTATTCAAAAGTTCTTCAAAAATTTTGTTGAATTTAACTATGGAAGAAATGAGAGTAAAGAGTCATCCTATATTACCCTATATCTAGGAGCATCAGCAAAATTAATACATAAAGATAATAAGTTACACGTCTTTTGGGATAATGCCATAATCTCTGAAGATAAAAATATAAATCAACCAGATTCTAGGGGAGGAAATAAGAGTTATGGTGCTATTATTTTAGCAACAGGTTTTGGAGTTGAACAACAGGTAGAAAACGGTAATACAATGTCTTATTGGCGTAATGATACGATTAACCAACCTGAACCTGGTGTAACTTCAGAAAAACCAACTACATTTTTAATATCTGGAACGGGTGATGGGGGTTTAATTGATTTACTGCGTGTGCGACTGCATAACTTCAATCAAAATTCTATTATAGATGAGTTGATTATGTCAGATGAGCTAGATAATCATTGGATAGTATATCAATTAAAATTTGGGAAAATAAATCAAATAAAAGCAAGAGATTTTGAAGGTTTTAAGGAAAAGTATAAATGGAGATACTATGATGAATTTGAAGAAAAACAATATAAAGAATTAATACAACAAATCACAAATTATATAAAAATAACAGAAACTCAAAAGTTAGGATATGATAACTTTTGTGAAACAAGAACTGACGAGCAACTTGAATTTCTGGAGTTAAAGAGAGAAAAAGCGCAATTACAAGAATTATTGAAGGAAGAGGTATTACAAGAATTGAAGGAAAAAGTATTACAAGAATTAAGGGTAGAACAAAGAAGAAAATTGACGGTAGAACAATTACAAGAATTAATTAACCAAAAAATACAAGAATTAACGGTAGAACAATTAGAAGAATTGAGGGAAGAAGTATTAAAAGAATTGAGGGAAAAAAAATCACAAAAATTGATTAACCAAAAAATACAAGAATTGATTAGCCAAAAAATACAAGAGTTGACGGTAGAACAATTAGAAGGATTGAGGGAAGAAGTATTACAAGAATCAAGGCAAAAACCATTAGAAGAATTAAGGAAAGAAGTATTACAAGAATTAATTAAAAGAAAATTACAAGAATTGATTAAAAGAAAATCACAAGAATTGAAGGAAGAAGTATTACAAGAAGCGAGAAAAGAACAATCACAAGAATTAAAGAATGAACAAATAGAAGAATTGATGAAGCGAAAATTAAAATTTAAAAAATTGAGGAGGGTTATTACGTTTATCAGGCAAGAATCTATAGAAATAACGAAAGAAGAAATTATAGTTCAAAGAGGTGAATTAATCGAAAAATTAATCAATATTTCAAAAGAAGGTAAATCAAAAAAAGATGATGGAACATGGTTATTTGAGCAATATAAAAATCTACCAAAAAAGATAGAGGAAGAACATGATGAAAAGTATAAATATATTTTCTTAGATTATTTAGATTACAAAATTAAGAGAAAATTACGTAATGATACTGCTGCAATATTAAATGCGGGTAGCGATACATTTGCTCTTGCACTTCGACTAGATAAAGCTTCCTTATTTAATACATTTATTACCTATCGACTTTATCAACTGAAAGCGTTTAGCTATATGTCTGGTAAATGTTTTATTAAGTCAAAACAGGAAGTTTTAATAATTAATAAAAAACATCGACATACCTATACTTTTGATCATTTAATTATTCGTCATGGACCAGATGCTAACCAAGTATTAATGGACTTATGTTTAGAAAAAGATACTTTTGAAAAAATATTAAAAAATAAAAAGCCTCTTCCTGCGGAGAGATTATGGGATGTAGGTTTTTATGAAAAGAAAATGAAAAAATTAAATCGTAATTATTTTGACAGAGAATTTACTGCACCTTTAACAAAACTAATTTCAAAAAACTTCCTATCAAGTTTGAGAAATCTTATTAAAGATGCTAATAAAAAAATGAAAATTGAAAATAAAGATTTAAGTTTAACATTACATAGAATTTTAAAAATTGATGAAGAACGCTATATTCAGTATATTGCCCACGATAGTAATTCTAATGGAGATAATAGTACTCCACTGGATATTGCAGGTATTGTTTCGCCGAAAAATAAAGGATTTTCGAGTCTTTGTTTTTATACAAAAAGCATATTAAGAGCGACAAAACCAAATACTGGAAATGAGGAGGAAGATAACAAAAGATGGGAAAATTTCTGGAGTAAGCTAAATATTAAAAGTAAACAAATGAAGTTTTATAACTTTCAATGTTGTTTAACAATACCTTTTTATATTTATCAAAACCCTGAAATACAAGATGATAGAGATAACAAAGAAGTTGCACTAATTTTATTTATAAGTTTCAAAAATAAAGAAGTTTGTACTGACGAAAATTGTGTAAATATTATTTTGCCAGCTTGCAAAAGATTTGTTCAAAATATTAATGATAGAGTTAAGCAGAATGATATATGGTCTGCTTCTTCAAGTTTGCCATCTGTTGAATATGAATATTCTGAAGAAGACATAGAAAATTTTGAAATTGCACTTGGAGAAAAAAGAGATGAGGAGAAAGATCAAACATATGAGAGAATAGTGGATAAAGATATAGAGATAAGACTTGGTTTAGTATCTGATGAAAATGATAAAGATTATTTTAATTTAACATTTGATGAAAAAATAAGATCCTTTGATCTTGTTTTACGGGAATAAAAGTATATTTTTGTATTATCAATTTCTTTTAAATAATGAGGAGTTATCTTTTCTACTCCTCATTTCCTTCCTCAAAATTAACCCGTTTATATAATGATTCTAAACTCATCTCAAATTGAAGCGATTCCAAACTTAAAATAGATTCTTTTGTTTCATATTCTGTTAAAATCCATTTCCCATCATCTCTTTTAACAAAATGTTCGACTAAAATACTATATTGATCAACTAAAACATATTCTTTAAACTCAGGAATAGAGCGATAATAATGAAACTTATCACCCCTATCTCGTCCCTTAGTTGACTTTGACAAAACTTCTACAATTAAACTAGGATTAGTAATAGTAGTTGTCCCTGGAGATTGATAAATAGGACTTCCTTGAACTACCATAACATCAGGATATACATATTCACAATACCGAGGAATCCATAAACGAACATCTCCCATATAAATCTCATAGTTTTTCTCTTCTAACGCAAGTAAAAGGTTTGCATAAAACTTTCCTGCTAACTTATTATGATTCGTGGTTCCTCCCGTCATAAGGATGATTTCCCCGTTACGATATTCATGTTTCTCAGTAGAGGTTTCTTCTAAGTTTAAATACTCTTGAGGTGTATAAAATTTTTTTTCTGATGTAACTGTCATCTTATATATCTTTCAACCTCTAAATGATTATTATCTTAGTTTAGCAATTTTTTCTATTGTTAACTTTTTAATCTTTTCTCAATGGCATTTGACCACACATTAATCATTTCTTTCACTTCTACACTAATAACTGATGAATTATTAGATAAGCTAATACTTAGTTTTTCTGGCATAACTTGACCAATTTTTTGCCAATTATCCCCTAAATTTTGCTGTAGATAACTTTCCCATTGTTGTTGATTTTCGGCACTAACAGAAACAATAATTTGTCCACAAACTTCCCCAAATAGTAAAGTATCTAAGCGCATTTGATTGTCAAAATCAAGGGCAATTTCTGCGCCTAAATTTCCACTTATACAACATTCAGTCAAAGCAACAGTTAAACCTCCTTCGGCACAATCATGTGCCGATTTTATCCAACCTTGATCAATCCCATCCCGACAAGTTTTCTGCACTAACTGTTCTATTTTAAAATCAACTTCTGGAGGTTTTCCTAACACAATTTCATGAATAGTTGCTAAATATTCTGATGCGCCTAAAGTGGGCTTTTTGTCAACCCCTAATAAATAAATAATATCTCCTTCTTTTTGCCAACCTTGTCCACAAACTTTGGTAATATCCTTTATTAAACCAACCATTCCTATGACGGGAGTAGGATAAATTGGTGTGGGGTTTCCTTCACCATCAACTGTTTCATTGTACAGGGAAACATTACCTCCCGTAACAGGCGTATTTAGTTCCCGACAAGCTTCTGAAATACCTTGACAAGCTAAGGCTAATTGCCAATAACCAATTGAATTTTCAGGACTACCGAAATTCAAATTATCAGTAATCGCTAAGGGTTCAGCACCCACACAACTGAGGTTTCTAGCTGCTTCAGCCACGGCTGCTTTTGCTCCTTCTAAGGGGTCTAAATAAACATAACGGGAATTACAATCAGTGGTAGCAGCCACCCCTATTTTACAAGTATCAGGTTTTGCCTCAATGGGACGAATACGAATCACCGCAGCATCGGCTCCACCGGGTAAAATAACGGTGTTATTTTGGACTTGATGATCGTATTGACGATACACCCATTTTTTAGAAGCAATGGAAGGGGTATCTAGGAGGGTTAAAAGAATATCATTCCAGGTTTTCAATTCTCCCTTAATCTCTATTCCTTCTACGGTACAACTGGGTAAACTATCTTCTGTCCATTGCCACGCTTTTTGAGCATATTCAGGAGGAGTTTCTAATAATTCTCGATGATAAATAGGGGTGTTATCTGCTAAGGCATTAGCAGGAATTTCTGCTGCAATTTTTCCTTTAAATAATATTCTAACAATGGGATCTTGTATCACTTCTCCTGCTACCACTGCTTGCAGTTCCCAACGATGAAAAATGTCAATTAATTCCTGTTCTTTTCCTTTTTGTGCGACAAATAACATTCGTTCTTGAGACTCAGATAATAAGTATTCGTAGGGAACCATTCCTGTTTCTCGTACTGGTATTCTATCTAAGTCTAATTCTATGCCAACCCCTCCATTTGCAGCCATTTCAGAGGTGGAACAGGTAATTCCGGCTGCTCCCATATCTTGTGCTGCTACCACCGCACCGGTTTTAAATGCCTCTAAACAGGCTTCAATTAAGGACTTTTCTAAGAAGGGATCGCCAACTTGCACAGCAGGGCGATCATCCATTGATTGATCGGTTAATTCTGCACTGGCAAAACTTGCCCCTCCCATGCCATCTCTTCCCGTGGTTGATCCTACATATAATACAGGATTACCTATGCCTGAAGCACCCGATTTAACAATGTCTTTTGTCTCCATTAAACCTAAGGCCATTGCATTAACTAATGGGTTGCCATTATAAGCAGAATTAAAGTAAATTTCTCCTCCAACGGTTGGTACGCCGACGCAATTACCATAGTGGGATATTCCTTCAACAACGCCTGAAAAAATGCGTCTGGTTTTTGCATTTTCTAAGTCTCCAAACCGCAGAGAATTTAAACTGGCAATGGGACGCGCCCCCATAGTAAAAATATCTCTTAAAATACCTCCAACGCCAGTGGCTGCACCCTGAAACGGTTCCACGGCAGAAGGGTGGTTATGGGACTCAATTTTAAAGGCTAATCTTAACCCTTCTCCTAAGTCAACAACCCCTGCATTTTCCCCAGGCCCCACTAAAATGCGATCGCCTTCTGTGGGAAAATTCTTTAATAAAGGACGAGAATTTTTATAACAACAATGTTCTGACCACATCACTCCAAACATCCCTAATTCTGCTTTGTTGGGGTGTCTTCCTAACCGTTTGACAATTTCTTCATATTCAGAGGGTTTGATGCCTTCTGCTGCTATTTCTTCGGGGCTAAAGGGTGCATTCATGGGTTTATTTTAGCTGTTGTTATGGCAACCACATTTTATTGTATCGGTAATTGTTAATTTAAGTTAGTTTTTTATTAATTTTTTTGATTTTTTTCACAATTCTGGTCTATTAAAACAATAAAGGTTGATAAATAAACATCTTGAACTTCTCGTAATCTCCTCCATCTAAAAATGTATCCTAAATAAAGCATGATCAACACTGATATGAATATCCAAATAGAATTCTGAGAAGATTTTTCTATCAGTAAATAGTTCCAAATAGCTAGTATAAAATTAAAAATAGATGATAAAAATAGTGATGATAATAATCGAACTTGTCCTTCTCTATATTGAACTTCTTCCCATAAAGTAGGGGCATTAAGTTTAAGAAAACGCTTACAGCTTTCAAAGGGTTGATAGATTGGCAATTTCAACTTTGAGAATTCTTTTATTTCTTCGTTTATAGTTATTTTTTGATCATACAAAAAACTGTTAAAACTATTAACCATATACTTATTTATGACTTTAAAATAAGGCTTATCTTGAAACTTATTTTTATAGGGAAATACATTTTTCTTGTATTTATTAAAATTGAACAAAGATTTTATCCATACGTCTAAGTGAGAAAGCCATTCTGTAAATTCAGTTGATAAAGACATATTCAGATAACCTAAAATAACGGCGACTAAAGCTAATCCTAAGTAAAAAGTAGTACCATATTCATCATTAGATAATTTTAGAATACATAGCCCTTCATTGAGAGGATTAGGATATTGATTAGGACATTTTACTAATATATATCCAAAATGATGATAAGTTAAAATAATCGTATCTCTCAAAGAAGCAAATAACACAATCCAAACAGTTCCTGGAAGAAATACACCTAAAAAGTCAACAATTGTTAATTTTATTGGAGTAAAATTCATAATTAATTGATAGCTACATTAGACAGATTAGAATTACTTTAAAATAAGTTTTTCATCTGTTCCCAAGTTAATCTTTTTTCAATATAGCTAGGGTTATTAGGATTATAAGGACTTTGAATACGATCAATGCTAATAATTTCAGCTTCTTCTGATAACATAGGAACATCCGGATCGAATTCTGTTGGACGCATTAACGAACTGGAAAATCCTTTAAAAATCATTAATTGATCTATTTCTTCCTCAAGTTTAACTGTTATTAATAAAACCTCTTGAGGATGTTGAATGGTATATTGTTCTAGTTGTTGTATTCTTGATAATGCCATCATCGATAACTGTTTAATAATCACTAATCACTAACCTTGACTTAACCAAGCGATCGCTTCTTTTATCCATTCTTCCGTATTCGTATTTTTTAACATGAGATTATCCTGACTTAAGGTAGAAATGGCTTTATTGATCTCTTCATTAGTATACCCTAAAGCTAACAAGGTCATCTCAATATCTTCTAAAATATCTAAGGATGGCATGGCAGAAGAAGATGTAACTGTTACCCCTACTAATTTACGCCATTGTGATAGTTTGGTTTTCAATTCTAAAGCAATTCTTTCGGCAGTTTTTTTGCCAACGCCTGGGGTTTGAGATAAAATTCTAATATTACCTGTAACAATGGCTTGTACTAATTCTTCTAATCCTAACGTATCGATCAAAGCAATAGCTGATTGCGCGCCAATACCACTGACACTAATTAATTGACGAAATAATTCTCGTTCTGCTGCGGTAGAAAACCCATATAAAACTTGCTGATCGTCTTTGATTTGTACATGGGTAAAAATTTGAATTCCATCAGACTTTTCTTGAGAAATGTCTCGTCCTAATTTTGAAGGAATTTGAAGTTCATAGCCGATTTGATTGACTTCTAATACCAATATTACACGGTTATTGGTATTTTTAATAACTTCGATGGGACTGCCTTTTAGGTAACTAATCACAGGGGTTTAATTTAAGTTATAATCAGTGTTATTGAATAAATAGTAACTTACTTTAAAGCATCAGGAGATAAAAGGGGTTTCACTTGGTTAAGTTGATGATAAAGTTTTAGCGATCGCCCTGTACAATAGACAATTTTTATATCATATTCTCGGCGTTTTTTCTCTAACATTTCGTTAAGAATAATTAAGGCTTTATCATCACCCAGTAGGGTTTGATCGAGATCAGTGACTAATAAAAAATCTGCCATTTGAAGTTTTTATTTTATGAACTCTCATCTAAATCATAACACTTATTAAACTTCTTAGTTTATTTTAGGTTAAGGAATTTTACGAAGGTTCAGTTATTTTATTTTCTTTATGAAACTTCAGCAAAAAACAAAGATAATCAATTTTTAAATAGTTATGGTCTAAATAAAACCCTATTGCCTATCCTCAGTCGTTAGTTTTGTTGAAGGTGCAAGATATGAGTAATTTGTGCTGATGCCATCTGATGGTTAGTTTGTTTATTGTTTGATAACTAGAGTTAGAAAGAATTAAAATAGAGAGTAAGCAACGCCATTGTAGATAAATTATGACCCAAACCAACAGTAAACCTTCTAACCCAGCAGAAAACGAAACCTATCTCGACGAAATACCCAATGAAGTAGAGATGTCTGTGTTTGATCATCTCGAAGAACTGCGGATGCGTATTTTTTATGCTTTAATCTCAGTTGCGATCGCTATGATCGGTTGTTTTATTATCGTCAAACCTTTAGTGAGATGGTTAGAAATTCCCGCCCAAGGGGTCAAATTTTTACAATTAGCCCCAGGTGAGTTCTTTTTTGTCTCAATAAAAGTCGCTGGTTATAGTGGTTTATTGGTGGCTAGTCCCTTTATTCTCTATCAAATTATTCAGTTTGTTTTACCCGGTTTAACCCGTCGAGAACGCCGTTTATTGGGTCCTGTGGTTTTGGGATCGAGTGTGTTATTTTTTGCAGGAATTGGCTTTTCTTATTGGGCATTAATTCCGGCTGCTTTAAACTTTTTTATTAGTTATGGGGCAGATGTTGTTGAACAATCTTGGTCTATTGATCGTTATTTTGAATTTGTTTTATTGTTGATGTTTAGTACAGGCATTGCGTTTCAAATTCCGGTCATTCAATTAATTTTAGGACAGTTGGGAATTGTGTCGTCAAATCAGATGTTAAAAGGATGGCGTGTGGTGGTTTTAGGGGCGGTTATTTTGGGGGCAGTTTTAACGCCTTCTACTGATCCGTTGACTCAATCTTTATTAGCATCTGCTGTGTTAGGGTTATATTTTGGAGGTATTGGTTTGGTTAAATTGAGTGGAAAATAACTTATTATTAATTAGGGTTTACAGTTAACTAAGTTTTTCTGGAGATAAGAAATATCTCGTCAAAACTAAAAGTTTTCACTTCTGACTTCTGACTTTTGACTTCATTTAATGGGTTGGAACGATTAAAATAGGGCAGTCAGACTGGGAAATCACCCCTTTACTAACACTCCCTAAAAACAGTTCAGAAATAGGGTTACGTTCATGAGAACCCATAATAATCATATCCACTTTCAATTTTTTTGCTTCTTTGATAATGGTTTCTACGGTTGAACCTTGTATTAATAAAGCAGTTGTTTCTATGCCTTCTTTCCGTAATTTTGTAGCGATTTCTTGAATCTGAGAATGTTCAGCGTGGAATGTTTCGGCTACATAATCTCTGACAGTTTGTGGCCCCGTATCATAACCTACAAAATCGGGTTCTGGTTGGGCAATATGAATTAACCAGAGTTTTGCTGATAAGAGTTTAGCCATTTCTTGGGCTTTATTAACGACTTTCTGAGTAGACTCAGAACAATCAATAGCAACTAGAAGATTCATTCTTTAATATATTTATCACAATTATACACGATAAATTAGGTATCAGGAGTCCTGGAGTTTAGACTACGACAAAATTCCCCAACATTGTTTTGGGTTCTAAAAGGGCATAAATTAACTAAAAAATTGGTCTAAGTCTTCTTACTCTTCTCGATTTATTAATATTTGTAAATGAAAAATTTTATTGTGGTAAGGTAGGGAGCCAATTTTGGGTATGGCGATGCTGTCGCACTCAGGGAAGCGAGACCGCACAGAACATCTTATCCCCTCATTAGACTAGACTGTACGGTATGATTTTGGGGCAGTTACTCTAAACTCCAGATCATAATTTTGCTTCAAAATTATGATATGATAAACAATTGACTAATTTTCTAAATAGTTGGTTGATATACATTAATGGCTAAAGGCTTGTAAAAATCTGTAAAAACCCAAAAAAAACATAATTGTTCTCAACAAAAATTCCGTTTTTTAATCGACAAAACAACTTGTTATGTTTATCACTCAATCCAAAACAGCAGGTATTTCTAGACCCTTTCTACCTGACGATCTATTTACCGCTATTGAAGAGCTCAAGCAGGAACTCAATGCAGTAATCTTAGCGCACTACTACCAAGAACCCGATATTCAAGATATTGCTGACTACATTGGTGATTCTTTAGGTTTATCCCAGCAAGCAGCCGCCACGGATGCAGATGTCATCGTGTTTGCGGGAGTTCATTTCATGGCAGAAACCGCCAAAATTCTCAACCCGAATAAATTAGTATTATTACCCGATTTAGATGCCGGTTGTTCCCTGGCAGACAGTTGCCCGCCCGACGAATTTGCTGCTTTCAAAGCCGCCCATCCCAATCATTTCGTGGTGTCATACATTAACTGTTCTGCTGCCATTAAAGCCCTGAGCGACATTATATGCACCAGCTCTAATTCTGTAAAAATTGTTAATCAAATTCCTGAAGACCGACCGATTATTTTTGCTCCAGATAAAAACTTAGGTCGCTACGTGATGGAGCAAACCGGACGAGATTTAGTGCTGTGGGAAGGGGCTTGTCTGGTTCACGAGCTCTTTTCAGAGAAAAAGATTGTTCAGCTTAAAATTGAACATCCCGAAGCGGAAATTATTGCCCATCCCGAATGCGAACCCCAGGTTTTGCGCCATGCTGATTATATAGGTTCTACCACAGCATTATTAAAGTATTGTCAGCAAAGTCAGAGCGAAGCATTTATCGTCGCAACTGAACCCGGAATCATTCATCAAATGCAAAAGGATGCACCCCACAAGCAATTTATTCCGGCACCAGCCCTGAATAATTGTGCTTGTAATGAATGTCCCCATATGCGGCTGAATACCCTAGAGAAGTTGTATTTGGCGATGAAGAATCGGCAGCCAGAAATTACGTTGACTGAAGACACTCGGGTTGCCGCACTCAAACCCATTCAACGAATGTTGGAGATGTCGTGAATTGTAGTTGATAAATAAACCTTAATCCCAGGAATAATCCAGTCAAACAGGCTCTTTTAAAATAATAATGACATTGCCACAACCGAAGAATCAAAATTATCTCTCAAAAAACGAAGCTTTGATTTACGATTGGCGTCTCCATAGTATTCGTCAAGCGCTAAAGCAAAAAGGAAAAGCTACCGGGACTTTAGAAATCCAAGATTTGCTAGAATTAGGTCATCTGGATCAATACCACTACTTTGGGACTGAAGCTTGCGATCGCGCCATAGATTATTTGTCCCTAAATCCAAACTCTCACGTTTTAGATATTGGCAGTGGTGTTGGTGGGCCGGCTCGATATATTAGCTATAAAACCAATTGTCACTTCCAATGTGTAGAATTAAGAAATGACTTCAATGAAATAGCCCAGGAACTAACCCAACGGATGGGACTCCACAAACACATCCAATACATCACTGGTAGCATTCTAAGTTCCCAAGTTATTGATGCTCTCGAACCAAATTCATTTGACAGCATCATTTCTTTTCTTTGCTTATTACATATTGAAAACCGCGACAATGTTTTGGAAATTTGTTTTCGTTCTTTGAAGGAAAATGGCTGTATTTACATTGAGGATTATGTTGCAAATTGCACCCTTTCACCAGAGATACAAAACACTCTCAAAGAAGTAGTTCAATCTTCCTATGTCCCTACCCGTGAAGCCTACCGAAATCACTTCGAGCGTGCAGGATTTACTGACATTTGTTTCATTGATTTAACAACAGGATGGAAACCTTGGGTAGAAGAACGATATCAAAAATTCATCCAGTCTAAAGCAGAATCAATTAAAATATTTGGTGAAGAAGTTTTTGAACACCGCAGTGGATTTTACCGCACCGTTAAGGATCTATTTAAAAGTGGTAAAATTGGTGGGTCGTTGATAACTGCCAAAAAACCTTCTGCTCCACAAATACATCAAGTACCTAACAACTATTTCTCCCCTTTAACAAGAGTTTACAGCGAGCAGTACCATTTCTTTCTCGATGATGGTTCTCTGGTTGCTCTCAGATATTTCCAAACCGAAACCCTCGAACATTACTCCGCTTGGTGGAGCGATACCCAAGGCAATTCCCG
>JASJDW010000180.1 GCA_030064955.1 Crocosphaera sp. | reverse complement strand
GGTTCCGATACTTCGGTTAATCTTTTTAGCAAATTCACCTGGTTTGTATCTAGCATTCAATTACCGACTCCTATAATCTGCTAAACTTTTTAATATATTAGCAGATATTGATAGATTTTGGCTACCTAGACGGAGCAGACTTTGTTTTTGCCTTTCATGATAAAGAGGAAATCGGACCAAAAATGTTAAGTCGTATTGCCAAAAAAACAGGGCTACAACCTGAAGATTTATAGTGCGATCGCTTCTTTGATCGGGTGCATTAACGATAGTATAATACACTAAATATTTAGAGATTAATTGGTAAGTTTAATGGTGGATTACGTTTCTCTAATCTACCCTATACTTATATTGATCGCTCAAAAAGTGAAGGGAAAATGATTACTGTTGATTTAGAAAACAATCATTGGGAAGAAAAAATTAAACAAAGCGATCGCTGATCTCGTAGGTTGGGTTGAGGAACAAAACCCCACAATAATAGCGTTTTGGTGTATCTGTTTAATAATTAATGGATAAGTTTAATCATGAATATAGAATTTCAGATAACACCTAATGGAGAATTTGCTGATGAGTCAAATTAATTATGATGGAATGTCAACGGATGAGTTGAAACAATATTATCTCAAGCATCGTGGAGATCATGCTACATTTCAAGCTTACTTAGATAGGATTAATCAACGTCCCTTGAAAATTATAGCGAGTCCTGATGATCCTGATTTTGATGAGAAGGTTCAAGCAGCAATTCGCCAACAGTTAGAAACAGCACGGAATAAAGTAAACTGTGTAAACATTTGTCAACAAAGCTGTAACCTTACTCCTGCCTCCTGCCTTGTCTCAACCGTAACGCTTATTTTTGTCCAGGTACTTATTCCCTATTTTTCACTCTCATTTACTAATAACTAATTGTGATTCTAAAGTTGCCACAATTTTCACATCAAATAATTCTTCAAACACTACTTTTTTATAGTCTAAATTCCATAATTCTAAGGCACAATCATCTTTAGGATTAGAAGGAATTAGATGTAAATGAAGCTTTTTATATTCTTTATCGTATTTACAATGAATTTCCTGAATAGCTCCAATTTGACGACGATCTAAAGCTACAGCAATCCGTAACATAGCACTTAATTGTTTAATTCGCTTACGATAATTATCAGGTAATTTACTATAAGAATCATGTTTTTTCTTAGGGGTACTTTTTCGGTGATAACGGGCAATATTAGCAATGGTTTCGATTTCAATTTCTGTAAAGCCTAATAATTCAGCATTACGAATCAAATAATAAGAGTGTTTATGATGGGATGAATGACTAATATAAACACCACAATTATGTAAAATAGCTGCTGACCACAATAATTCCCGTTCCGCTGTCCTCCAGTCATGAAGAACACCAGAAAGTTGATCGAATAAGGTCCCTGAAAAGGTAGCAACTTGTTCTGCATAACCGAGGTCAACTTGATATTTTCGAGCAATTTTATAAACACTTCTTTGACGGACTTCTGTTTGAAAACTAAGTCGATTTTCAATTAATCCGTGGGTTAACATCCAATCAACAATCATTCCTTCTCTTAAAGCCCTTTCACAAATAGTAATTGTTTCTAGGTCTAACATGGTCATGGCTTCTAATAAAATAACTGCACCCGCTACAATAATCTCAGCCCTTTTTTCAGCCATTCCTGATATTTCAACCCGTTCTTCATAGGTTAAAGAAACAAGTTTCTTGACCATATCTTTGAGATCTTTACGACTCATTTGATACCCTTGTAAGGGACTGGGAAGTTCCCCTAAGGTTTGCATTGCATGGATACTGACTAAAGTTTCAATGGTTCCTGATGTCCCTACTGCTTGTGGGGTTTCTCCTGGTTTAAGTTTGCGTTTGACTTCATCAATGGGTCTCTCTAACATTCCTCGTACATAAGCCCGTAAATAGGTAAATTCGTTTTCGTCAACGGGATCAGTGCTGATAAACTCATTGGTCAGACGAACAGCCCCTACTTTGGTACTACTTAAAAATCGGGGTTCTTGGGCATCTGCTAGGATAATTTCCGTTGAACCGCCCCCAATATCAATGATAACGTGGGGTTTTTCTTGAAAATCCATCCCCGATAAAACCCCTAAATAGATGCGACGGGCCTCTTCATACCCCGAAATTAAATTGATGGTAATACCAATTTTCTCTTCAACTTGCCAGATAAAGTCTAACCCATTGCCCGCTTCTCTCGTGGCACTGGTGGCAGCGGCGATAATATATTCTACATTGAAACTGGTAGCTAGGTCTTTACATCGCTTTAGAGAAGCTAAGGATCGGGCGATCGCTGCTTCGGTTAAGTTACCTGTTTTGGGATCTCTTTCTCCTAGACGTACTGTATCTTTTTCCCGTGAAATAATGGTAAAAGCAGGAAGGGTTTTATCAATTTCCACAATTACCATGTGAATAGAGTTAGTGCCAATATCAATGGCAGCTAGGGTACAAGTTTCTTTAGAAACCCTGTTTTCTTGCAAAACGTTGCTGTTGGCCATTAAGGTTAAGGACTCAGATCATAAGTGTTTCTCTATTGTTATATTGTCTTATCTTGCACCCCGTCAAATGGCACTGCGAATGATCACAAAAATTTATTATCGTTAATCCCGAACGAAGACCTTCAGCTATGCTGACGGGACGGGGTTTTTAAAGGGCGGAAATAGTTCCGCCCGCAACCCCTCATGAATTTCGGGGCAGCCGTTTAACGTAATCACGGATAACTTCCGTCAAAGTATAGTCTTTTGACTTGGCATAACTTTCTAGTCGTTCCCACTCCTCGTCTGATAATCGAACCCTTAGAATTTTGTTTCTTGCCATTGTAGTCAATATAGTGCTACAGTTATTGTAGCAGGAAAGGTAATCAACCTGTATAAAAACCTCGATATCTAACCGATATCAAGCACATTAACAATTCAAGATATGGGGTTAAATCCAAAAGTCTGGGGTCTTCCGTGGAAAGGTAAAATCTTGATGGAATCTCAGTGAGTAGCAATTTTGTCTCGATTTGAGAACTCTACAAAAATACCGTCGGGCGGACGGAAATTCACGCTTGAGAAGCTAGTTGAAAGACTAGGTATCACCGCGTAAGACCAGCAGCAAGGGCAACCTGAACGGGCTATGGTGAGTCCAAGAATCCCTCACTTGAGAGTTAAGGGAGCGTCAATTAGGACTGTTAAGAACCATTAGAAATCCCTACACACATTTTGGTTAAATAGGTTACAGTATAAACAAATACAAAAATGTTTTTTTTAAATTTTCTTTATTAGGTTACCTGAGATTACTCCTTAATAAAACTTTATCTTAAAAGGGATGAAAAATTCCCCCTTAATCAGATAACTTAGTGAATAGCAAACCCCAAAAAATTCATTTCTAGTGTGAAGGAGATAGTCAAATGTTAAAAACAATCTATAGTTTAACCCAAAAAACTCCTCTTTCCATTTTGAAAATTGTCTTTTTGTAATTAGATAGACAAAACATCCTCAAAATTCTGGTAGCCTGATAAACAGCCAGTCTTCTCAAACCCTGATTGGTTAAGGCTGGAGGCGATAGTCACGCTAATTAAATAGTAAGATTTAAGTTTTGTCCTTTATTGATCTTTTTTCCGTTGTTTGGTTATTGATTGGTATCTCAGAAGAACCTTGGCAAATTATTAAGACAATCTTAAAGATTTTCAAATTCAACTGACACCAAATCACTCATAATTCCTGACATAGCTGACCTCGTCTCCTCTCCCATTGTTCCCGAACTTGTTAAATCGGTTTTACTCCTCGGAATTATCAGCTTATGAACACGACACAAATGATGCAAACGGAATCAACCAATGAATTCAATCCCTCTGGAATTGAGACAATAGACCTTGAGCAAACGGAAAATGAATTACAATCTGTTGAGGTCGAAATTTCTTCTTTATCTGATGATTTAGGAAATCAATACCCAGAGGGATATCGTAAAACAGTTTCGGATGATACAGTTGGGGCATTCTTCAAGGAAATGTCACGCTATCCCCTCTTAAATGCAGAAGAAGAAGTCGAATTAGCCCATAACGTTCAATTTTTAGTCCAAGCAGAAGAAACCAAACAACAGCTAAAAGAAGAATTACAACGTCCTCCTAGCAAAGCAGAATGGGCTAAGGCCATGGGTTTTGAAACTCAAAAGCAATTTGAACATCGTTTGCATCGGGGACGGACAGCTAAACGGAAAATGATTCGTTCTAATTTACGTTTAGTGGTATCCATTGCAAAACGTTATCTTAATCGTGGTGTTCCTTTCTTAGATTTAATTCAAGAAGGGGCGATCGGCCTCAACCGCGCAGCGGAAAAATTTGATCCCAATAAGGGCTATAAATTCTCAACCTATGCTTATTGGTGGATTCGTCAAGCTATTACCCGTACCATTGCTAATGATGCGAGAACCATTCGTTTACCTATCCACGTTGTAGAAAAATTAAACAAACTCAAAAAAGCCCAACGAGTCCTAAAACAAAAATTACAACGTAACCCCAATGAAAAAGAATTAGCCGATGAGTTAGAAATTACCCCTTCCCAACTGCGTCAGTTATTACAACTAAGAAGACAATCTTTATCTTTAAATCATCGGGTTGGGAAAGGAGAAGATACCGAATTAGTTGATTTACTCGAAGACCAAGACTTACAACTTCCTGAAGAACTAATGAATGAAGGAATGTTAAGGTATGAAGTTTCAGCAGTGTTAAGTGACGTTTTGACCCAAAGAGAAAAGGATGTCATTTCTTTACGCTATGGGTTATGTACGTCTCAACCTCACACCCTAGAAGAAGTGGGAGGGATTTTTAATCTGTCTCGCGAAAGAGTTCGTCAGATTCAAAGTAAAGCCATGCGTAAGTTACGCCGGCCTCAAGTTGCACGTCGTCTGAAAGGATGGCTTCATTAAAAGCAATAACTTAGGTATGGGGTGGGACAAAAAACTCACCTATCATACCTATTTTTTAATAATGAGTTTTATTATCGTGTTCTAACGCGGTAGGTTTAATAAGTTGGGGAAAAATAATTTAATTACTCCAGTAAGCAAGGCTACAATAAAGCCAATAGCAACGGAACGATTGATAAATTCTTGAGAGTCTAAGCGTTTATTAATTGCTTTTACTTCTACATCAAGGGCGTTGATATTACCTTTGAGAGACTCAATACTAACGAGACTTTCTCTTTTAAAGTCACCAACGTCTTTCTTTAATTCTTTAACTTCTGTTTGCAGCATATCAAATTTAGACTCGAACTTCTTATCCAGTTCACTAAACTTAGACTCAATTTTTTTATCCAGTTCACTAAACTTAGACTGGAATTTTTTATCCAGTTCACTAAACTTAGACTCGAACCTCTTGTCTATTTCCTTTAACCTAGACTCAAACTTGCTATTAAGCTGGTCGAACTTCTGATCAATTTTGTCTAACTTAGACTCGAACTTCTGATCAATTTTGTCTAACTTAGACTCGAACTTCTGATCAATTGTGTCTAACTTAGAATCAAACTTTCTCTCAAGATTATCGAACCTATCGTCAATCTTGTCTAATTTGCTATTAATCTGTAGTAAAATTTCTTCTATAGGGTAAGTAACTTTGATGGGTGACTGACTCATAGGTTATACTCTTAAATAGCTATTGTTTTTTTGATGTGCCTTAGTTTTCGGCTACAGGCACTCTTTTATTGTAATATATTATTCTGCGTAAATTTTAGTCAATACAAACAAATAGGATGTTAGAAGATAAGATTATTCCATCATTAATAGCTAGTGGTATTATAGGTATAATAACTGGTTATTTCGCTGGTAGAGAAACACGGATTAGACTTGAAGGTGATGTCAGAACTCAAGGAGATAAAATAAAAGATTTAGGGAAAAAGATAGATAATTTGATAGAACTACCTCGTAATGATAAATTAGAAGAAACGATAAATGATTTAATAAAACTACCTCGTAATGAGGAGTTAGAGCAAAAGATAAACTATTTAATAGAACTACTTTCTTCAAATATTACAAACGATGAAAAAAAATCTTACTTACAATCTTTAAAAGTAGAAATTACAGAACCTAGGGATGGTGAAACAATAACTAAAGAGGATTCCTATCCCATAAGAGGAATAATTAAAAATATTCCAGAAGGTATGAGATTAAACAATTTAAGTAAAGAGTTAGGTTTATATGTTCTTCATACTTCTGATTATCAGAAATTTTGGTTACAGATGAGTGATATAAGAAGAGATATCAGTTCAAATGAACAGAATAGTATTGAGTTTCATTCATCTCATCTTGTCAACCATAGTAGAGATGTTTTAATTGTATCAGCAGGAGAAAAAAGTAAGGGATGTATTGAATTTTATCAAGAATGTTATAACAAACAAATATTTTATAAAGCCAATGATTTCCCTACCCTACCAGGAGAAATTATTGGATCAGATATTAGAATTTTAGCTAAAGTTCATATCAATTTTCACCCGAGCTAATTAATTATTTTTTGACTCATATTTCATATATTTTGCTGGATATATTGTCATAAAAATTCATGAATTGTAGGGTGGGCATTGCCCAACTTACTTTATTTCACATATACTTATTAAACTATCTATAATTAACCCAAAATCTCATTAATAGTAAAAGTAATATCAGGAAAAGCTAAAGGAGAAATAGACTTAACATTTTTCTGTTGTTCGAGATAAATTTTATCTTGAGGTTGTCGATAAACTTCTAAAGATTTGTTATTCAAATTAATAATCCAAACTTCATTAATATTATTTTCTGCATAAAGAGGTAACTTTATTTCTTGATCATATTTTATGGTACTATCAGCAACTTCAATGACAAGATAAATATCTTCAGATTCAGGAATTTTACTTTCATAAAAATCAGAACGCGGTTTTAAAAGAACAATATCGGGTTGAGGTTCTGAATAGTTATCTAATCTGATAGAATTTTGTACACTAACAATAGCTTTATCTCCAAGTTTTTTAGATAAAATATAATTAAGTCTATTAACAGCAGCAGCGTGTTTTCTTCCAATAGGTGACATAGCAATAATTTCTCCTCTGATTAATTCTACTCTATCTTCGGGAGTTAAAATTCCTGTTTCTGCCATTCTATGGTATTCATTAACATTAAACTTTCGGGTGATTAATTGCATAAACTCAACTTCCGTTTTTGTTAAATAATAGATGAAGTTAATTCAATTATTTATCAGTTTAACATTGTGATCATAGGAACATACTTTTAACCTTATTAAAAGCATTTTGTCAATATTTACATTATATTTTCTCCCCTAACTATCCTAGTGAACATAAGCAGTGTAGAATAAACCATTAACTTGCTTATCTCAAGCATAAGACACTCTTATAGTGTCTCTCATAGACTTAATTCTATGAATCTGTTTTAATAGAGGTAAGTAAATCTATGTAAAACTTATCATCGAAAAATACAAATGATTGAAGCCTTAAGTCAAACGATTTGGCTAGTTCCTTTGTACGCATTGCTCGGAGCCATACTTGCACTACCTTGGTCTCCTGGAATTATTCGGGAAACAGGTCCGAGACCATCGGGTTATGTTAACCTATTGATGACCTTCATCGCCTTGATTCATAGTTTAATTGCTTTAGTAGAAACATGGGGGAAACCAACCAAGTATTTATCATGTTCTTGGCTTCATGCTGCTGATTTAAACATTACGTTTGATATAGAAATTTCCACCATTACCATTGCTGCATTAGTATTAATTACTGGACTCAATTTATTAGCCCAAATTTATGCTATTGGGTACATGGAAATGGACTGGGGATGGGCGCGTTTTTATTCTTTACTCGCGCTTTTTGAAGCAGGGATGTCCACTCTTGTGTTGTGTAATTCCCTATTTTTCAGTTACGTTGTCCTAGAAATTCTAACATTAGGAACTTATTTATTGATTGGTTTATGGTTTAATCAATCTTTAGTGGTAACTGGGGCCCGAGATGCTTTTTTAACCAAACGGGTAGGGGACTTGATCCTACTGATGGGAGTAGTGGCCTTGTTACCCTTGGCAGGAACTTGGAATTATAATGAGTTGGCTGCATGGGCCCAAACGACTACTATTAGCCCAACTACAGCAACATTACTCTGTTTAGCCCTTATTGCCGGTCCTTTGGGTAAATGCGCTCAATTTCCCCTACATTTATGGTTAGATGAGGCTATGGAAGGTCCCATGCCAGCTACCATACTACGAAATACCATTGTGGTATCTACAGGTGCATGGGTACTAATTAAATTACAACCTGTGTTAGCTTTGTCGGATCTGGCTTCTACGGTTATGATCGTGGTGGGTTCTGTCACCGCCATTGGTGCCGGTTTAATTGCTATTGCCCAAGTTGATATTAAGCGATCGCTGTCTTATTCGGTGAGTGCATACATGGGTTTGGTGTTCATTGCTGTAGGAACCCAGCAGGATGAAACAGCGTTGCGATTATTGTTGACTTATGCCATCGCTATGTCTTTATTGGTGATGAGTGTGGGCGGTGTAGTATTAAATAATATTAGCCAAGATTTAACCCAATATGGCGGTTTATGGTCTCGTCGTCCTATTTCTGGTATTTGTTACCTAGTTGGGGCAGCCTCACTGGTAGCTTTCCCTCCATTCGGTTGTTTTTGGACGTTGACAGAGATGGCTGATCACCTTTGGTTAACCCATCCTATCTTAATCATAGTGATGTTAGTGGTTAACGGGTTAACGGCCTTTAGTATTACCCGTGAGTTTAGCCTTATTTTTGGGGGAAAACCCAAACCAATGACTGTGCGATCGCCAGAGGGTTTATGGGCTTTAGTCTTGCCCATGATGATCACGATGGGGTTTGCCCTGCACGTTCCCATTTTATTGTATCAATGGCACATATTACCAGTGTGGGAAGCGTTAAATGTGACAGTAGCTGGATCATTAACCCTTACCAGTTTAATCGGTGCTGGAACGGCAGCTTATCTTTATCTTAATGATGATATTCCTAAACCGATTCAATTACCATCAAAAGCGTTACAAAACTTCTTTGCTTACGATCTGTACACAGCAAAATTTTACCGTATGACGATTGTTTTTGTGGTGGGTTTAGTTTCTCAAGTGATCTCTTGGTTTGATCGCTATTTAGTCGATGGTGTTATTAACTTAGTGGGGTTAGCTACTATTTTCGGTGGAGAAACCCTAAAATATAATGCTTCTGGCCAAACTCAATTTTACTTTTTGTCAATTTTTCTAGGGGTTATTCTCTTTGTTGGCATGATTTTTTCCAATTTCATTTTTTAAAGACCCCGTTGTTAACGACGGGGTTTAACAAGCTGAAATTTATATAGTGTTTATAAATGAAATGTGAAAACTTGATCCTGCCTCCTGCCTTACCTAACCAGCTACTTTACAACTCACATGGAAACGCTATAGCATTTCCTGAACTCATGAGGTACACCCAATATTAAACTCCTAAACTCCCAAACTCCTAACTCCTAAAACGAGAAGAGTTTGTACCTCACAAGTATGGGAACTGCTATATATCATCATCGAATTAGGAGAAAAAATGCTTAGTTTTTTACTTTGGTTTCCCATTTTAGGGTCAATTATTATTGGTTTAGTACCAGGAAAATTAGAATCATCTCGCTTACGTCAGATTACTACTATTTTAGCTTTCGTTGTTTTTGGGGCTACAATTTGGTTGTTAACTCAATTTGATTTGAGTGATCCAGGGTGGCAATTTTCTGAATATTTACCTTGGTCTGATTTTATTGGCTTAAGTTATAGTTTGGCCGTTGATGGTTTATCTTTACCTCTGATTGCTTTAAATGGCCTTTTGACAATTATCGCAATTTATAGTATAGGAAAAAATGTTGAAAGACCTCGCCTCTATTATGCTTTACTCTTGTTAATTAATGCAGGAATTACAGGAGCATTAGCTGCACAAAATCTTTTATTATTCGTCATTTTTTACGAATTAGAATTAATTCCTTTTTACCTGATGATTGCTATTTGGGGTGGAGAGAAAAGAGGCTATGCTTCTACTAAATTTTTACTTTATACGGCTGTTTCTGGATTGTTAGTTTTAGCAGCATTTCTAGGCATTGGTTTTCTCAATGGTGCCAGCAGTTTTGACTACGATGTTATTACCACAGAAGGATTAGAATTAAACACCAAATTGATACTATTAACTGTATTATTAATTGGGTTTGGTATCAAAATTCCTTTGGTTCCTTTGCATACATGGCTTCCTGATGCTTATACGGAAGCATCCTCAGCAGTTACCATTCTGTTAGGAGGAATTTTAGCTAAATTAGGGACTTATGGCTTAATTCGCTTTGGTTTACAACTATTTCCCGATGCTTGGAGTCTTGTGTCCCCAGGATTAGCTATTATTGGAACCGTAAGTGTGATGTATGGGGCCTTAAGTGCGATCGCTCAAAAAGATATTAAACGCATGGTAGCCTACAGTTCCATTGGTCATATGGGTTATATTTTAGTAGCAGCGGCCGCAGGAACTCGATTAAGTATTTTAGGTGCAGTCGCCCAAATGATCAGTCATGGCTTAATTTTAGCCTTATTGTTCCATTTAGTGGGTATTGTAGAGAGAAAAGTAGGAACCCGTGACTTAGACGTTCTTAACGGGTTAATGAACCCCATACGCGGTTTACCCCTTACCAGTGCATTATTAATCACCGCAGGGATGGCCAGTGCTGGAATTCCTGGTTTAATAGGCTTTGCTGCTGAATTTATCGTATTCCAGGGCAGTTTTGCTACATTCCCTATTCCTACCTTGCTGTGTATCATTGCTTCGGGACTAACTGCTGTATATTTCGTTATCTTACTGAATCGTACTTGTTTTGGCAAATTAGATAATGAAAAAGCCTATTATCCCTCGGTTCTCCCTTCTGAGACTATTCCTTCTCTGGTTCTCACCCTTATTATCTTCATTCTAGGTGTACAACCCAACTGGTTATTAAAATGGATCGAACCAACGACAGATTTATTTGTTGTTAATATTAATAACATTGAACAAGTTGCAGTGAATAGAATGCAGAATGAAGAATTAAGAATGAAGAATTAAGAATATAAAATTAATTCTAAATTCTATATGTTTAATAGTTGATAACTGAGTAAAAACCTGAAATTTATTATGACACAAACACCCCTGAAACCTGTTGCAAAAATTCCTCCATCAACCCATCCCTTTGCTGATATTATTCATCGCTTAGAAGCAGGGGGGTCAATGTTACCAGATACCCCAGAAAACTTAATGCAAATTATCGGTATCTACAAAGCTTATGCTGTGCCAATGGACTTCTATTGGCGAGACTTATTATATATTGCAGAAAGAGTCTTTTTAGAACCCCTTCCCTTCTTTAAATACTTTTTACCTAAAGAATATTTAGACCTAAATAATCATTATGCAGGAGATGACGCTGACCTAAGAATTTGGCGAGGAGACGCAACCGCACACCCTGAACTTTTAGAATTTATAGAGAAGGGAACAACCCAAAAAATGCCCAAACTTTTCCATCATTTGTGGCATGATCGCATTAATATGGAGTTTGCAGAAGCTTGTATGCGAGCAATGTTTTGGCATGGTCGTGATATGGGGTTAGGTAAGTTTGATGCTTACTTAGATACAGAAGAATATAAAGGGAATGCAGACAAAGCTATTAAAGCTTATTTCAAGAACAATCCTGCTATGTTAGGGTTATACAAACTGTTCCCTGAAATGTTCCTTGAACAAGTTAGACAGTTATCTTATTATTCCAATTTGGGATTGTTTTGGGAAGTGATGGCCCCTGTATTTTTTGAGATGTCAGATATTTACGATGAAGGGGGATTTAAAGGAGTTCCTGATGCTATGAATTTCTTGGTTAACGGTATTTTTGCTATTGCTGGCCGCCCCATTTATCACCATGTTTATATTGGCGATGAATGTTATGAAATTATCCCTAAATCTAAAGGGTTTACTTGGCTTTATGAAGCAGCTTTACCCTATGTAGAATCTGTGTTTTATCGCACTGCGCCCTTTAGAGGAACTAAATCTTATAACGCCCAAGCAAAACAAGTTCCCGAAGACCAAAAAGACTTTCATTATGGCATTTTATATGCCGATGTTTTCCCCGTTGGAACCGCTGGTATTCCTCCCACATTATTAATGGATGATATGTATCATTTTTTGCCTGATTATCTAAAAGCATATTATCAAAAACATTGTCGTGGTGAAAAAGATATGTTGATTCAATTAGGGATTACCTTTCAGCGATCGATGTACAATGTTACCTCTGCTGTAATTCAAGCATTAAGAACGGCTTTACTCTATCCTTTAGATGATGAAAACCCGAAACATTTACTTAAAAATCGTCAATTTTTTGAGTCACAAATGGATAGATTTTTACGCCCAGAAGCCCGTTTAAGAGACATTCAAAGTCAATCTTACCGTTAGAAAAACCATGAATGATTACAAAGAGTTGTTAGACATTAGATTCATTTCAATTACGGCAATGAGTTTATCATTTTTACTTTATTTGATAACATGGTTGTAATAGAAAACCGTCCTGATATAACATTTTTGTGTAGAGACGTTTCATGAAACGTCTCTACATCAGGCTCTCCTGTAGTTATGGTTATAAGTAAAGCTTATATAAAAAGACAAGCTAATAGTTTTTCTCTCATTAATTGAAAATTTTTAAACCCATAACTCTGTCGAAGAATT
>JASJDW010000179.1 GCA_030064955.1 Crocosphaera sp. | reverse complement strand
AAAGCAGCCCAAACCGGTCACTTAGTCATGGGAACCCTGCACACTAACAGCGCGGTAAAGACGTTAGAACGGATTTTGAGTTTATATAATGCTGAAGAAAGGGAAGCCATGCGGGTAGCGATCGCAGAATCTTTGGTGGCCATTATTGCTCAAGGGTTATGTCGTACAACCGATGGAAAACGGGCTGCTTACCATGATATTTTGATCAACACAGAAACGGTCAAAGACTATATTATTCAGGGGAAAAATGATGAAATTCTTGAATTGATGAAGGATGGTGAATTTGATGGCATGATTACTACCAACCAAGCTTTATTTAACCTTTATCAAGAGGGACGTATTACGGAGGAAACGGCCTTAGAATTATCCCCAACTCCTAACGAGATTGCTATGATGTTAAGGGGTCGAATTTAGAAAAAACCCTAAAGAAATCAGGATGTAGGATGGATATAAGTTATAACAGAATTAAATCTTCCTCCATCCTATCTGTAATTCCTCTAAAAAATAACGACCATGGCCGAAACAACCAGGGTTGTACCGGACTTATTGTTCAAGGGTATTGCTGTTTTTACCCCAGGTGGTGATCTCGTTTATTGTCTGGATAGTAACAAGCAAGTCCATTGGCATTCTCAATTATGCCTAGTTCTGCAGGAATTATTAAAGTTACCGGAGCCGCCTCATTTTTTGGTTCCTGGTTACACGGCAACCGTTGACCGTTGGTTCTGCACTAAAGAGAAAAGAGTGAAAACAGTTGCTGAACTTTATCCTGCCGTTCGTCGCTATCAACCGTTACTAAACGTTCTGTTCAATCTTGAAGGCATGGTTTGGAAGACAGTGAGTTGGCAAGAACAAGCTTGTAATCCCGTTGTGATTGAAACCTATCGTTCTCGCTTTCCTCAGCTCTGGGAAAACCATAATTTGCTAGTGCGTTTGGATGAACGTTGGGAAAAGGAACTCAAAAATCAATTTCACCTTGTAGATACTCAAAAAAAAGATGAATCTGAGCTCAATAAAGGTTATATTTTACGTCTTTTTGTTTCAGGCAATAATCCTTCCACCAAACAAACCTTAAAAAAGATTCATCATCTACTTGAAACACAGTTAAATTATCCTTATACCTTAAAGGTGATTGATATTAGTAAGCACCCAGAAGTTGCAGAAACCCATCAGGTTTCCGCAACTCCTACTTTGATACGTGTTTGGCCTAAACCTATCAGACGCATTGTGGGGGAGTTAAACGACTTATCTAGGGTTTTGCAACTGATTAGTACCAATTAGTTAAGTTGACGCTCCCTTCACTAAAAGTGAGGGATTCTTGGACTCACCATAGCCCGTTCAGGTTGCCCTTACTACTGGTCTTACGCGGTGATACCTAGTCTTTCAACTAGCTCCTCAAGCGTGAATTTCCGTCCGCCCGAAGGTATTTTTGTAGAGTTCTCAATCGAGAAAAATTGCTACTCACTTAGTTTCCTACAAGATTTTACCTCCCTACGGAAATACTAAGACTTTTAGGTTGAACCCCATATCTTGGATTGTCACCGAGCATTCCCAAGCGCGGGGAACCCGCGCGGGGTCTCTCGTCAATGTGCTGATATCGGTTAGATATCCAAGTTTTTATACAGGTTGATTACTTTTCCTGTTCAACTAATCGTAGCACTATAATAAGTTATTGGCCATAACCTAATTGAGAATATGAATTTACCAACGATAGCGACCTTAATTTACGGAATTTTGTTGCTTTTTGGTGGCATTATGGGTTATGTCTCTGCTAAGAGCAAACCTTCTTTGGTTTCTGGTGTTGTTAGTGGTTTGCTCCTATTGATTTCTGGGGTTCTGCAATGGCAACAAATAGCAGCAGGACTGATATTGGCTCAAATTGTTACCCTTATACTTGCGATTGTGTTTGTGATTAGGGTTTGGAAAACCCGAAAATTTATGCCAGCCGGGTTAATGTTATTGCTTAGCGTAGCTATGTTAGTGATTTTATTCCCAACAACTTAAGCTAAGGTTTCAGGACAATAGCCTAATCCTCGGGTAAATTGTTGGCGAAACGCCTCAATGTCATTACTATCAGGGGACCCATGAGACACAATTGCTACTTGATAACGACTCATGACATCAATAGGAGATTGACCGGTTTCTAGACTCCAAAATACCATTTGTAAGCGAATTTCCAACTCGTAAGGAATACCCAATTCATTCATAAAGGCTTTGAAGTCCCCATGTTGCTGCGGAGTCAAAGGCTGTCTAAACTTAATTTTGATAATCCAACCATTAATCTGATGGATGACGGTCATGGAGCAACAGGACGAATCATACTTTCGTTGTAGATATTCGATCACCCGTAACGTTAAACTCGCGTTAGCTAAAAAATAAATATAGTCCATTGTTTTCCCCCTTAATTTTTTCCGCTGAACAATTCCTCTAGCTCTAGTGTGCCAATGATCGCTCCATTTGTTATAGGGGACTTCCCCCCTATTTTGCTCAACTGCCATGGGGGAAACTACCCAACTAAATAACAGTCCCCATGAAGATACAAATGAAGATACAAATATAGTATTAGAATTATTCGCTTATTATGGGGAAAACACTGAAATGAATTCCCGAAATTTTGTATCTTATTTTACATTCTTTTTTAGCATATAACAAATCAACCCCTTTGGGAACTGTCATTTTATGAGTAGTGATCATTTATTATCCAGTTACGATTATGAGTTACCGCCCGAGTTAATTGCTCAAAATCCGATGATTCCTCGGGATAATTCACGGTTATTGGTAATTAATTCCCCCAAAACTTATATTCATAGTATTTTTCGGGAGTTACCTGAATGGCTATTACCAGGAGATTTGTTAGTTTTTAATAATACTCGTGTCATTCCGGCACGGCTTTATGGAAAAAAATCTACAGGTGCGCCGGTAGAAATTTTATTATTAGAAGAAAAAGAACCTTTGTGTTGGTTGGCTTTAGTAAAACCAGGAAAACGGTTTAAAATTGGGAGTAAAATCCATTTTAAATTACCTAATAATGATGAAAATAAAGATAATTTTTTGGTAGCGACTGTTGTAGATAGGAACGAAGAAACAGGGGGAAGATTACTCAAGTTTAAGGTAGATTCCCTTGATTTATTTTGGGAAAAAATCGAAAAAATTGGTCAAATTCCGTTTCCTCCTTATGTCACTGCATCTGAGGCTAACCCATCTCAATATCAAACGATTTATGCTCAAAAACCTGGGGCGGTTGCTGCACCCACAGCAGGACTTCATTTTACAGAAGAACTCTTAGAAAAGTTACAAGCAAAAGGTATTAATCAAGCTTATATTACTCTGCACGTTGGATTAGGTACTTTTCGTCCTGTTGATATCGAGAATATTAAAGAACATAAAATGCACCAAGAATGGATAGAAGTTCCAGAAATAACTGTTGAAAAAATCAAAGAAACAAAGGCAAATGGTGGCCGAGTTATTGCAGTAGGAACGACGGTCGTTAGAGCTTTAGAAGGAACAGCAAAAGCAACAGAAATGGCAGGTAAACAGGGTTTGAAGGCTTTTAGAGGCCAAACAGATATTTTTATTTATCCTGGCTATTCCTGGCGAGTTATTGATGGAATGATTACTAATTTTCATCTACCCAAATCTAGTTTATTGATGTTAGTGAGTGCTTTAATTGGGCGAGAAAGATTATTAGATTTATATCAAATAGCTATCAAAGAAAAGTATCGTTTTTATTCTTTTGGAGATGGAATGTTAATTTTATTATAGTGAGATATTTTTGCGATACAGCCAATGGTTAACCAACAAGATTTATTTCGTTTTAAGAATAGTTTGCCACCAACCTGTTAACGGATGATTTTTAGGAGGTTGATATCGTGCTTTGGTACTAATTGCATTGATAACAGGATAAACTTGTTTTGAGCTTAAATGACTTTGATCTGACCAATATTTAATAATATCTGGCGTTGATAAGATTTGTAGATTAGGGCTTTCTTGAGTAAAAAAATTAATAGCTGCGTTATCATCAGTAGCCATAGACCAACTCCTATTAATAGCGATCGCCCCCGTAGCTGCTTCTCCATCATCCCCTAAAATACTAACGTAATCAATAAATAAATCCGCACTGTACGTCAAAGGATAGAGATGAAAATTAGCTCTTTACAATAAGTATTTTTGTATTAAAAGATTTGTTACAAAACTTTATCGAAGTTAGTACATTTGCTCAAATTAATGGGTAAAATTGAAGCAATAATGTTCTCATTTTTAGCAACGACAAGGAAAAATAAGGGTTTGAGGCGTTTATTTTACAAGTAGACAAACTGGCTACAGATTTTTATTCTCGACCATCATACCACAAGCCCGTAACTTCGTTGCTTATTGATAGTAATTATCACACATTACGTTATGTAAACAGCCCTATTGATAGAAATTTATTAGATTAAAGCCTAAATACTATAAGTTTTACTGATTAGATTAACCCTATTCCCTGAAAAATGATTTATAAATGACATCTTAAGATAATAAGGGGGACAAGTTAGAAACTTATTTCCAAGCGATTATAATGTCTGAAAGACTGATGCACCCTACGAAATTGATTGCTATAAGTAGGTGAGTATAAATAAACGTATAATGCGATGCACTCCTAATTAAAGCTAGAACCGTGATATAAAGATAGTTTTTAGCATTGCCCACCCTACGGAATTGATTGCTATAGTAGCATATCTCTATTAACGTCTTATCGTTGTTTTTTTGAGGAATTACAGTATGAAACGATTATTACCTATGCTATTAATGAGTGCCGTTATCACAGTTCCTAATATGGCTTTAGGTACTCCCATATCATCATCTTTGGTACTATCTCAGCAAGACGGACAAGAGAATATTACACAAAAAATTCAAGTTGCTTTTCCTAATTTTGTTGTTGTTTCTTTGAAATCAGGAAATATGACTACAGGAAACTTTATCGATTTCAACAATCGTAGTTTAATTATTAGTTTTAAAGGTTATACCACTGGTATTCCTTTAAATGAAATTAAAGCCATTGAGTTTAAAGATAAAGTATTGATTCCTGAGAATGAAACGGTTATTTGTCAACAAACTAATAGTCAATGTCGTCAGGTTGCTTTTACTCCAAATCAAGAGCAAGAACTAATAATCTTCGAGAATATTCCTGTTACTAATTTAAGCTTATTTCAAGGAGCAAAAACAGCTTTATTAACCATTTCTGACACTTCAGAAGAGGAGGAAGGAGAAAACATCAATGATTTATCTAATGAGAATATTAATATTATTAATTTTTTAGAAATGGACGAATCAGGAGAACTGATAACAATAACATTAGTTACAATTAAGCGTTAGTGAAAAATGATAATACTTCTTTTCATTTTAGATAAAATTTGCGAAAATAGAAGATAGTAAGTTATCCATGAACTCCTATGCAGTCCGTTGATGTTACCACCTTAACCGCCATTTGCCATGATCTACAAACCCATTGGATACCCGCTAAAGTTGAACAAGTTTATCAACGCGATCGCTATACTATTTCTATAGCTTTACGTACCTTAAAAAAACGCAGTTGGTTAACCATTTCTTGGCATCCACAAGCGGCTAGATTATGTATAGGAAATCCTCCACCAAGAACCCCTGATACATTTACGTTTAGCGATCAACTCCGTCATCAATTAAATGGGTTTGCACTGACTGCTTTAAAGATGATTTCTCCTTGGGAAAGGGTGGTTGATTTACAATTTGCTAAACGTCCAGGAGATGACCCTGTTTGGCATCTTTTTGTGGAAATAATGGGCAAATATAGTAACGTTATTTTAACAGATCATAAACAGCAAATTGTTACAGTTGCTCATCAAGTTAATGCGAATCAATCGACGGTTAGAACTGTCCAAACAGGACAAAATTATGAACTTCCTCCTGCTTTAACTGGGACATTTCCAAAATTACAAGAAAACCAAGAAAGATGGCAGGAAAGAGTTGCTTTAATTCCTGGTTCAATAAAAAAGCAATTATTAAACAGTTATCGAGGATTAAGTCCTGCTGTCGCTTCTTCCATGATTCAAAAAGCTGGTTTAAAACCTCAAGATTCTACAGAAAATTTAAGAAAACAAGATTGGGATCAATTATATAAATTATGGGAATTTTGGTTAAACAGTTTAGAAACAAAAAATTTTGAGCCAGGATATGTTGAAGAGGGTTATACAGTTTTGGGTTGGGGAATGATAGGAAAAATAATTAATATACAAACTTTGATTAATGATTATTATTCTAAACAAATAAATCAAGAAAAATTTAGACAATTAAAACATCAACTGCAACAGAAGCTAAAATCGTATTTGAAAAAACTCTATACTAAAGCTGATAATTTTAAACAAAAAATGCAGCAATCTTCAGAAGCAGATGAATATCGTCAAAAAGGGGATTTATTAATGGCTCATTCTCATCTTTGCAAACCGGGTATGAGTTCTATTACTTTAAATGATTTTGAAACCGAAAAACCTATAAAAATCTCTTTAAACCCTGAAAAAAATGCCATACAAAATGCTCAACTTTTCTACAAAAAACATCAAAAATTAAAACGGGCAAAAGGTGCAGTAGAACCCTTACTAAATGAAGTCCAACAGGAAATTAATTACCTAGAACAAGTCGAAGACAATTTACAACAACTCGATAATTATCACTCACCTGAAGACTTACAAACCCTAGAAGAAATTAAACAAGAATTAATACAACAAAATTACTTACCCTCTCCTACTCAACAAACCCCGAATATTTCTGATGAGTCCCAACCCTATCAACATAAAACCCCATCAGGGTTTGAAGTATGGATCGGTCGCAATAACCGACAAAACGATCGCCTAACCTTTCGTACTGCGGGGGACTATGATTTATGGTTTCATACCCAAGAAAGTGCCGGCAGTCATGTATTATTAAGACTTGAACCAGGGGCTGTCCCGAATGAAGCGGATCTTCATTGTGCTGCAAACTGGGCTGCTTATTACAGTCGCGCTCGTCAAAATGAGCAAGTTCCCGTCGTTTACACAGAACCCAAATACGTCTATAAACCCAAAGGAGCCAAACCTGGGATGGTCATCTACAAACGGGAACGGGTGCTTTGGGGAAAACCACATAAGATCCAATCCTATCTAAAAAATCAAGGTTAAGACAAATATTTTAAATATTGTTTACAAAAATTCGTGTCTGATGTTACAATTCAGTTATAGAAATCGACTGGTTAGCCAATTTGGGAACGTGCTACCAGATTTCCTCGAAAAACAACAACAATATTTTTATTAGGGTATCCAGCGATCGCGATCGCTGGTTTTTGCTATCAACTAAAAAGAAACCCTTCTTCATCATGGAGAAGGGTTAACAATTGTAGGCATTCAGCCGTCAGCGTTCAGCATTCAGCTTTTGAATGAAAAGTGATCACCGTGTATTCTGTTGACGAGAGATGGCATTCACAAGAGTTTGAGGTTTACTCAAACCACATCACCTCAACCTCGCGCCTTGTCACTCGTAAGAATTCGTTCAAACGAGACTCATGGTTTTAAGCTAAGGACTGACGGCTGATGGCTGATAGCTGAATACTTACTAACAATTCTGTTATAGTTGATTTAGAGATTAAGCCACCCATTCTGTGTGGAAAGACTCATCTATAGGCTTATCAACCCGTTTGTAAGTATGTGCGCCAAAGTAATCTCTTTGTGCTTGGGTTAAGTTCTGAGGGAGATCAGCACGACGATAGCTATCGAAGTAGTCTAAAGAAGCACTAAACGCAGGAACAGGAATACCCACCTCATTAGCTAACACCAGCACTTCACGCCAAGCGTCTTGACGATCTAGAATACTTTGCTTAAACTCAGGAGCTAAGAGTAAGTTAGGCAAATCAGGATTATCGACAAATGCCTTCTTAATCTTATCTAAGAAGCCAGCACGAATAATACAACCACCTTTCCAAATACGAGCGGACTCAGGTAAGCTAACTTGGTTACCATAATACTCAGCAGACGCTTTAGCAATTAAAGCCATTCCTTGAGCATAAGAACACATTTTAGAGCAGTATAGTGCGTCTCTTACCTTGGCAATAAAGGCTTTTTTGTCACCATCAAAGCTAATTGTAGGACCAGTTAACTGTTGAGATGCGGACTTTCTTTCTTCCTTGTAGGAAGACATCACCCGTGCATTCACCGCAGCGTACATGGTGGGAATGGGAACGCCTAACTCTAAAGAACTTACTACCGTCCAGCGACCAGTACCTTTTTGACCAGCAGAGTCTAAGATAAGGTCAACGAGATGCTTATTGCTATCAGGGTCGATATACTTGAAGATATCGGCGGTAATTTCAATTAAGAAAGAATTAAGCTCATCGGTAGTGTTCCACTCTGTGAACACTTCATGTAATTCTTGGTTGCTCAGGCCAAGGGCATTTTTCATGATATCGTAGGCTTCTGCAATTAACTGCATATCACCGTACTCAATACCATTGTGAACCATTTTCACATAATGTCCGGCACCACCAGGACCAACAAAGGTAACACAAGGACCATCATCTACCTGTGCAGCAATTTTGGTTAAAATGGGTTCTAATTCTTCGTAGGCTGCTTTGGTGCCTCCAGGCATTAAACTAGGACCGTTTAACGCACCTTCTTCACCACCACTAACTCCCATACCTACAAAACCAAGACCTGTTGATTCTAAGTCTTTGGTTCGTCTTTCGGTATCTTCATATAAGGAGTTACCGCCATCAATAATCATATCCCCTTCTTCTAAAAGAGGTTTCAAATCTTCAATAACATAATCAACAGGCGCACCTGCTTTTACCATTACTAAGATTTTACGGGGACGTTCTAAGATTTGTACAAATTCTTCTAATGAATAGGCCGCTTTGACATCTTTGCCTTGGGCCCGAGTTTTCATGAATTCTTCTGTTTTACTCGCTGTACGGTTATATACAGCAATAGGGAAACCGCGACTTTCGACATTGAGGGCGAGATTTTCTCCCATCACCGCCAAGCCGATGACACCAAAGGTTCGCTTTGTCATATAATTCCTACCAACTCTACGGGTTGTGCGATCAAGAAGACTTGATCTTGTTTGACTGTTGAAGTGTATCTAGGGAACACCACTGATCAGTTTAACCGCGTTTTTTGTTTGGCCTGGGTTCTCTAAATAGAATCTTAAGTAATCATCTGAGAAAATGCGATCGTTTATACAGAATCGTTAAACTTCGGAATAGGTTTATTTTGTTGTTGATAAGCAACAATCATCTCTTTAAGAGCATCTTCTAACATTAATCGACATTCTTTTAAGTCTTTTCCTTCTGTAATCACTTCTTCCCATTCAATGATTTGTCCCATATATCCAGAGGGAATTTTAGTGTATTTTGCTCTATATTGATAGTTCATTTTTGCTTTATCTATAATTGAGATAGAATCTGAGGATTATTCTACTCACAAACCAGCTTTGAGTTAATTGAAAAAATGTAAAAAGTATAGATTATGTTAATCAATACCAAACTTCCCCTAAATATTGACCACATTGAAAAACAAGATCAGACTTTCAGTTTAGCAGGAATGACTTGGACAGACTATGAAAAATTTAATTCAGAAGAATACCTTGGTTACAGAGTTTCTTATTTTAATGGAGTCATTACTTTAGTGTCCCCTAGTAAAAATCATGAAAGAATTGCCCAAACTATTGCTATTTTAATATGTGCTTATTGTAGAAAGTTTAATTTACTTTATTTCCCTATGGGTTCTACTCGCCTGGAAAATAAACCACTAGCAGGAAAAGAACCTGATGTTAGTTTTGCTTTTAATACTGATAAAGATATTCCTGATTTAGTGATTGAGGTTATATTTTCTAGTGGTAGCATTGACGATCTTAATAAATATCAAGCGATAGGCGTTAAAGAAGTTTGGTTCTGGAAAAATGAGAAAATCACTTTTTATCAGCTACAACCTGAAGGATATACAAAAATTACTCACAGTCTCTTTTTATCCAATTTGAAATCCGAAATACTAGAAAAATTTATCAATCAAGGACTGACTAAAAGTCCTCTCATTATTGAAGCAGAATTTGTACAAGAAATTCCTGTACTTTAAGATTTTATTATCACGACAAGTACGGGAGAGACTTACTGCGGAAATTTACACTTGATTGAAATTTCAATATTACTTTCTGCTGTACCTTTAGTGATATAAGGAATACCAGCTTCTCCTCCTAATTTAATACCAAATTTTAACGTAATTTCATCTACTTCAGCAGCAGCAAAATTCTTGAAAGAATTTAAGGTATATTCTGCACATTCTCTAATCATTTGTTGTGCTTGATCTAGTTGTTCACTAACATTAATAGGTAAACCTCCCATGTCATCAATTCCATCATCTTCTTCAGGAGAAAGAATAACAGGAGGAATCTCAATATCTTTTAATCCTTGATCAGTTTCAAAATATAATTTAGTTGTCATTTTGTCTAATTAGTCTCTTATTATAGCATTTCCTGGACTCATGAGGTACACTTAATATTAAACTTCTGAACTCCTGAACTCCCGAACTCCTAACTCCTAAAATTAGAAGAGTTTGTACCTCACAAGTATGGGAACTACTATATATTAAATCACAGTTTAAAATAGATGTTAACTGCTCTTATCTTTTTTAAAGAATGACGAAATATGCGCTAATTATTGCTATCCCTGAATACGATCACGATCACTTTAAACCCCTTGAGAAAACCACTCAAGATGGAGAAGCGATCGCAAAAATTTTACATCAATATGGAGATTATGACATAACCAGATTACCGAGAAAAGGGAATACTGATACAGCAGAATACGAGATGAAAGCAGGAAGAGTAACAGATGAAGATTTATATAGTGAATTAGAACTATTTTTAACTCAAAAAGCAAAAAATCAACCAGCTTTAATTTATTTTACTGGACATGGGTTTACCATTTGCGATCGCTTGGGAAGAGAAAACGGATTTTTAGCTACTTCAAATTGTAAGATAACGGATAAAGATGGAAAAAACAAACAAGAAAATGCTTTACCTTTGGAGCATTTAAACTGCTTAATTGATCAAGCAAACTTAAGTGAATTAGTTTTATTATTAGATTGTTGTCATAGTGGCAATTTAATTGAGACTCATTCAATACAAAAAGATTTGAAGACATTTGAATATAGACAGAATTATTATTTAATAACAGCTTGTCGTTCTTTTGAAACAGCAAAAACGATTAGAAAAGCAGAGCATAGTGTTTTTTCTGGAGCAATTATTGAGGGATTATCTGATAAGAATAAAGACGAAAATGGAAAAATAAGTTGCGATCGCCTGTTTGATTTTGTTAATAGGAAAATTGGGGGTAAATTACAAACACCGATGCACATGGGAATTGGCGGATCAATTACTTTGGTTAAGTACCCTCTAGTTAATAAGCAAGAAATCTCAGAAATTGAACCAATACGAGATAATCAGGGGAATATTATTTGTCCCTATCAAGGATTAAATGTCTTTACAAGCAAGGAAAAAGCGTTTTTCTTCGGTAGACAGCGATTAACGGAAGATATTAAGCAAAAATTAGATAAATTTAGGATTATTCCTATTATTGGTGCTTCAGGGAGTGGTAAATCTTCGGTAGTGTATGCAGGAGTAATGACCTGGTTAGAAACAGAAAGTCAAGAATGGTCTATTTTATCAACAATTAAGCCTGGAATTGAACCCTTAAGCGAATTAAGACGAGTTTTTAAGGATTCTATCAGTTTAGATGAAGTTGAATTAAAAGAAATCATTGAAAATAAAAGCAAAGGAATGAGCAATATTATTGAATTTTTGCCTAATTCTCGCAAATATTTTTTGTTTATTGATCAATTTGAAGAAATTTTTACAACTTGTCGCTCAGAAGAGGACAGACAGCGATTTATTAACCTTATCACTGATGTTAGGAATAATCATCAGTCAAATATGGTTATTGCGATCGCCATGAGAGCAGACTTTTTAGATCGCTGTTTACAATATCAATCTTTATACGAAATTATCCAACATCAGGCCATTTATATGCCTCCCTTGGAAGGGAAAGATAGACAAGATATTATTATTAAACCGGCTCAACGTCAAGGATATGAGATAGAAAATGATTTATTGCTTCAATTATTAAACGATGTGGGAAAAAAACAAGGATTTTTACCTTTATTAGAGTTTGCTTTGACTCTTTTATGGGACAAACGGGATGAAAATAATCAGATTTTGACATTAGATACTTATGAAAAGTTGGGAGATGAAAGATCCCCCCTAACCCCCCTTAAACAAGGGGAGAATGATATGTTAAAAACGGGGTTAACGAAAGCTTTGGATATTTATGCAGAGAAAGTTTATAACTATCGAGACTATGACCGGGATAATCCACAGAAAGAGCGAACAGAGATAGAAAAAGAGTTAATAAAGTTAATTTTTCTGCGGTTAATTCGTACCAATAATCAAGAACAAGATACCAGACAACGACAACCCAAAGAAATTTTAGTAAATATTGCTAATGAAGATGAAGAAAAACAGAAAATATTAGAAAAACTGATTTATGGTAAGCAAGGATTAGTAAATGCTCGTTTATTGGTCACAGGTGCTGATCTGTTTTCTAATACTATTCATAATGGATGGGTTGATTTGGTACATGAGGCGTTAATTGAGGGATGGCAAAGATTTAAACAGTGGCGAGAGGAAAGTAGAGATTTATTGCGACTTAGTGAAAGATTAGAAGATCAACGACAACAATGGCTAA
>JASJDW010000014.1 GCA_030064955.1 Crocosphaera sp. | reverse complement strand
ATTATGATAGGCTCTATTTTATCTAGTTTAATGACTTTTCTTTTTGGCATCATTCTAGGAGGTTTTTATTTTAGTAGTCTTTGGATTACAGTGCGACAACTACCGACGACAGCCTATCCAGTGCGTTTATTTATTGGTAGTTTTCTGGGTCGTATTATTGTGACACTGTTTGGCTTTTACTTCATTATGGATGGACAGTGGCAAAGGATCTTAATTTGTTTAGGAGGATTTATATTAGCAAGAATGATATTAACTAATTTTTGGAAACCTGAGTTATTAAACTCTGATTTTGAATAAGTCCCTAATAACATGGATATTACCCCTGACAGTATTATTTATTGGCAATGGCAATGGATAAATCTTAACGCCACCATTATTTTTACTTGGTTAGTAATGTTAATTTTGGTGTTAGGATCTTGGTTAATTACTCGCCAATTATCCATTGAACCCCCACTATCCCGTTGGCAAGTTGCCCTAGAAATTATCATAGAACAAATTCGCCAACAAATTCGGGATGCTAGTCAACAAAAAGCAGATCAATTTTTACCTTTTATTGGCACTTTATTTTTATTCATTACGATGGCCAATGTATTAACTATTTTCCCTGTTTATCAGTCCCCTGTTGGTTCTCTTTCTACCACAGCAGCCTTAGCTTTATGTGTATTTATTGCTGTTCCTATTTATGGCATTAAAAATGTTGGAATTAAAAACTATTTACGCCATTATATTCAACCCACTCCTGTCATGTTACCCTTTAATTTGATCAGTGAAATCTCTCGTACTGTTTCTCTAGCTATTCGTCTCTTTGGAAACATTATGAGTACCAGTTTATTAGTGGCTATTTTGATTTCAATTGTTCCTTTATTTTTCCCCGCAGTGATGACTTTGTTTGGGTTATTAGTGGGAGTTATTCAAGCCTATGTTTTTACTATTTTAGCAATGGTTTATATTGCATCGGGAATGAATGTTCAACACCGTAAAACCGAGAACAATCAGCCATCATAACTAGACAAAAATTAGCACAAAAAATAAGGAGATTTTGGTATGGACAATCTAGGTTTAACTGGTATAATTTCCATTATTACAGCAGGATTAACCATTGCGATCGGTTCCGTTGCTCCTGCTATTGGAGAAGGGTTAGCGTTGGCAAATGCTTTACGAGCGTTGGCACAACAACCAGATAAAGCGAATACTATTACTCGTACTTTATTTGTGGGTTTAGCCTTAGTAGAATCAACAGCAATTTACTGTTTTGTTGTTTCCATGATTTTAATTTTTGCTAATCCTTTTTGGAATTATTTTGTACAAAATGCAGGGGGTTAACTGGTGCTAATTAATTGGTTTACCGTTATTGCTCAAACTATTAATTTCCTCATTTTAATTTTTTTGCTTAATCGTTTTCTGTATAAACCGATAGTTAAAACCATTAAAGCTCGTCAACAGGAAATCCAACAGCGTTGGCAAGAAACAGAAAAAGAAAAAAAATTAGCCAAAGAAGAAGCTGATTCTTATCAACAAAAGCAGCAAGAATTAGAAAAAAAACAACAAAATATAATGAATCAAGCTGAAATAAAAGCAGAAGAGAAATATGATGATTTAGTTGAGCAAGCTCACCAAGATGTTGAACAAAAACGGAAATCTTGGCAAGAGTCTATGGAACAAGAAAAAACACAATTTTTTAATAGCTTTCAGGAAAAAATTATACATCAAGTTTACAAAATGACTCATCATATTTTGGCAGACTTAGCTGATGTTTCCTTAGAACAACAAATGATTACTCGATTTATTCATCGTCTCGAAAATTTATCAGAACAAGAGCGAGAAAATCTAGTCAAATCTTTTAACACGACAGAAAATGATTTAACTATTCGCAGTCATTTTGAGATTTCCTCCGAAAGTCGCGATCGCCTTATAAACTCATTACATCAAACTCAAATTTATCAAGGCAATAACATACAGTTTATCACCAGTTCAGATTTAATTTGTGGACTTGAACTACAATCTAATAACTATAAAATTGCTTGGAATTTAAAGAACTATATAGAGGATTTAGATATCGAAAAAAATTGACTTTAATCAATAATATTTAGTAGTAAAAATTAGCCCAAAATGCTAAACTAAAAATAGTGTTTATTTGGCTCATCATGATGACAAATCTAAATATATCTTTATCTGATACAATGCGCGAATTTATTGATCAACAGCTTCAAGCTAAAGGTTATAGTAGTGCTGATGAATATATTGTTGATCTTATCCGCCAAGAACAAGAAAAAGAAGCACAAAAACAGATAGAAAAGTTATTACTTGAAGGATTAAACAGTGGAGAACCAATCGAAATGACGGAAGAATGGTGGACAAATAAGCGTAAAGAAGTAATTGACCGTATCAACCAGGATTAATCATGGGTTTACGTATTTTTATTTTTCAAATAATTCGCAACTAAAAGGACTCAGAAAATGGAAAGTAAAAGACTTCGATAAATATTTGATTTTTTCTCTTACCGAAAACAAAAAATTGATAATTATACCAAGAAAAACTGTGAGCGAGAAATAGCCACCTCCTTTTAAGGGGTGGTAGTGGAGCGAACGGAGACGGCGGTCACAAGGTGCGGAATTCGATTCCGCACACGCCACCTTGTTTTAACCTCCCGTATCTAATTTAAGTTTATCAATACACTCCTCTAAAACCTGCGTCATAGTCTTGTCTTTTTGCTGTGCATAAAGCCTTAGTTTAGCCAGTCTTTTATCACTCAATCTAATTGTAAAGTTTTTCTTAACCATATTGGCAATGCCATTGCATAACGCTAAAATAATAACATGAATTATCAGACTCAGAAAATCTTATTAACAGGCAATATAGATGATGAAGCTCATGCTTACCTTTTATGGTGTTGTGAGCAATCAAATAAGCTATATAACTCTGTTTTATTCTTAGTTCGTCAAGATTACTTTGGAAACTGTAATTATAAAACTTGGTTTGACAAAAGTGATAATTACAGAAGAAGTCCTCGTTTAAGACGAATTAAAGTCAGTTATGCTCAGTTATGCAAAGACTTCAAAGATAACGTTCATTATCAAGCAATAGGAGGACAACAAGGACAACAAACTATTAAATCAGTAGTAGAGGCGATTAAAGGTTATAATAAGCTCTTACCAATGTGGTTTAATGATGAAATAAAAGATAGACCTAAAATCCCAAACTATCGTAAAAAAGTACTATATCAAGTCGCTTTTACCTCCCAAAATATTCGTTATGAACTACTAGAGGCGATTTGCTATTTACCTATTGCTAATTCTCAAAGAAAAGAATTAGAAAACCCATCAATTATTATTCCTAGTGGGGTTAATTTTCAACCTGAAGATATAGCAGAGATAAGAATTGTTCCGAGCAATGGTAAATTATGGGCAGAATATGTTTATAAGACTAAAGTAGTTAAAGCACCATTACTTGATTATTCTCATGCGCTTAGTATAGATCATGGAGTTGATAATTGGCTTAGTTGCCTAACAACAAAAGGTAAATCTTTTATTGTCAACGGAAGAAAAATTAAGTCTATCAACCAACGGTATAATCGTTTTGTTGCTAAACAGAAACAAGGTAAATCTCAAGATTACTGGGATAACAAATTAGAGCAAGCTACCCACAAACGTAATTGTCAAATGAGGGATGCTGTTAACAAGGCAGCAAGATTTATCATTAATTACTGCTTAAAACATCAAATTGGTAACATCGTTTTTGGTTGGAATAATAGACAAAAAGACTCAATTAAAATAGGTAAAACTAATAATCAAAACTTCGTACAAATTCCAACAGCAAGACTTAAAAATCGTATTCAACAATTAGCTGAATCAGTAGGTCTAGTATTTACTGAAATTGATGAAGCGTATAGCTCAAAAGCTAGTTTCCTTGATAACGATCTAGTCCCAAATTATGGTGAAAAACCCAAAGGGTATAAGTTTTCAGGAAAGCGAATTAAGCGTGGGTTGTATCAAACGGCTAAAGGATATTTGGTAAATGCTGACATTCAAGCAGCAGCAAATCTGTTAAAAAAGGTAGCCACACAGCTAGGAATAAACCTAGCCAGGGTGGTTAAGGAACGATTGACTGTTCCTACACGGTACGACTTAGATTGTCTAACTAAATCATACCGTAAGCAAGCGGAAATGTGGCTTCAGCCCATTGAAGCTTAACTGCTTAGAATCTATCGTCTTTTAAGCGATGGAGAAGTCAAGAATTATTCATGTTTCTCGTGATATTCCTACAATTCTCGATCAAGAAATCTAAGTGGCTACTTGACTCATGGAAAAAACCTTAAAAATTGTACTCGAAAATACCATTACTCAGCTTGACGAAACATTAAACAATTATCAAGCAAAAATTCAACCGCAAGAAATTGGTATCCTGAAATCCATCGATCAAGGAGTCGCTAAAGTCACTGGTTTACCCAACGTTAAAGCCGATGAATTAGTTCGTTTTCCAGGAGATGTACTAGGGATTGCCTTCAACTTAGATCCCGATGAATTAGGGGTTATTTTATTAGGAAACAGCGAACATTTAGAAGCCGGTCAAGATGTGAAACGAACGGGCAAAATTGTGCAAATTCCCGTGGGAGAAGCTTTATTAGGACGCATTATCGACGGTTTAGGTCGCCCTCTTGATAATCAAGGAACAATTTCCACCCAAACCCAATTTCCTATCGAACGAAAAGCCCCTCCCTTTATCCATCGCGCGCCGGTTACTGTTCCCCTACAAACAGGGTTAAAAGTGGTGGATGCCTTAATTCCCGTTGGACGGGGACAGCGAGAACTCATTATCGGCGATCGCCAAATTGGAAAAACAGCGATCGCAGTGGATACCATACTCAATCAAAAGGATAAGAATGTTATTTGTATTTATTGCGCCATTGGTCAACGGACTTCTGCTGTGGCAAAAGTTATTGAACAATTACGTCAAGCAGATGCCTTACACTATTCTATTGTGGTGGTGGCCGATGGAGAAGATCCCCCTGGTTTGCAATATATTACCCCCTATGCAGCCACTTCCATTGGAGAATATTTCATGGAACAGGGACGGGATGTTTTAATTGTCTATGATGATTTAACCCGTCATGCTTGGGCGTACCGAGAACTGTCTCTCTTATTACGCCGTCCCCCAGGGAGAGAAGCTTATCCAGGGGATATCTTTTACATTCATTCTCGATTATTAGAACGATCTACCCATCTGCGAGAAGAACGGGGTGGGGGTTCTTTAACCGCGTTACCGATTATTGAAACCCAAGCCCAAAGTATTTCTGCTTATATTCCTACCAATTTAATTTCCATTACCGATGGTCAAATTTATCTGTCTCCAGACCTTTATCAAAAAGGCATTTTACCCCCAGTATCCGTAGGAAAATCCGTGTCACGGGTCGGAGGAAAAACCCAATTACGGGCCTATGGAGAGGTAGCAGGAGATTTACGCTTATCCTATTCTCAATTCCAAGAAGTGGAAGTATTTGCCCGTTTTGGCACACAATTAGATGAAGATACCCGTCAAACCCTAGAACGGGGGAGGAGAGTCCGAGAAATTCTCAAACAACCCCAATCTCAACCCCTTTCCGCTGCGGAACAAATTGCAGTATTATTTGCCATCAATGAAGGGATTTTAGACAATGTACCATTGGAGAAGATTAGAGAAGCAGAAAGGAAAATTTGTGAGGTGGTCACACAACACCTTCCCGAAATTTGTCACAAGATTCAATCGGGAGAATCTTTAAGTAAAGAAGACAAAAAAGCATTATTAAATCATGCTCAGGAAGCTTGTCATTGATCTGGATCGAATAAATAATAGCATCCTTTACCTGCTTTTTTCGCACAATACATAGCAGTGTCAGCATGGCGGATTAACGTTTTAATATCACTGTTATCTTGAGGATAAAGGGTGAATCCAATACTTACTGAGACAGATGCGATTTGAGAATCGATCAAAACGGGTTCGTTAGCCACATCGACAATTCGCTGTAAAATGTCATGACACTCTTGTTCACCTGATAATGACGATAGTACGATCACAAATTCATCTCCCCCCATACGGGCTACAGTATCCCCAGATCTTAGACAAGCTTTAAATCGAGCGGCTATTTCAATCAATAATCGATCACCAACTTCATGACCGAGTGTGTCGTTAACCTTCTTAAAACCATCTAAATCCAAGTAAAAGATAGCAATTAAATGATTGTTTCGAGAAGCTTTGTACATCTCCTGGGTTAATCGATCGCACATTAAACGACGATTAGGTAAACCAGTCAGTTGATCAAATAAAGCCATCTGCAACAGTTTTTCTTCATTCTTTTTCAGTTCAGTAATATCAACAAATAGAGCAATATAGTGGGTCACTTCTTCCTTGTCATTCCGAACAGATGAGATGGTCAATAACTCAGGATAATCTTCCCCTGACACCCGTTGACTGAAAATTTCTCCATGCCAAGAACCAGTTGTTTCCACAGACTGCCACATGGTGGGATAAATTTGGGAGTTGAGAGGGTTGTCAAAGATAAATTGGGAATTTCGTCCAATGATATCTTTTTTTTGATAGCCAGTAATTTCGACAAATGAGTGGTTGACATCAACGATTTCGCGATCGCCATTCAAAATAACAATCGCCTCTTGAGCATGATCGAAAACGTTAGTGGATAAGCGTTGTAACTGGTTTTCTCTGTCCTTAAGCTCTGAAAAAAGCGCGGCAACAAATTGTGCTGTCATGATGGCACCAAGGAGAAAGACGTTAAGATCAACTAGCTGCGCTTCCCCATTAATAACAAATGGACCCATAGATTTATGGGTAGCATAAAGTGCTATGGAGGCAATCAAAAAAGTCCCTAATGTAACCATTGCCATTCCTTGCCTCACAGCGATGAAGACTAACAAAGGCATAAAAATCGCAAAAGTTGTCGAGACACTATCAATTTGAGTCACAAAAAAGACTAACCAACCAAGACCAACAAGTGGAAGTAGGGTTAAACATCCTTTGAGAAACTGATTATTTTTAACTTGTAATTGACTGAAGAGAGATAACAATACCGGGGTCAGTAAAATTTGACCCAGAGCGTTACCAAACCACCAAGAGAACCAAGCATTAGCATATTCAGAAGTAGATAGTATTCCCCCCATCCAGAGAATAACTGTTCCACAAGTAGCACTAAAAGGTTGTAATACTAAAAAAATTAGTATTTGCAAACCCGAAATATCGTGAATCGAAGCTAGATTAGGTCGTAAGTTAAAACCCTTGAACAACTTTAAACCAATGATTGCTTCTAGACTATTAACCGTTGAAATTCCTAATGCTAATATCAACGGAAGTCCATTGTTAATAGCAAGTAGCAGTTGTCCTAAAAAAATTCCTGGCCAAATACGTATACCACATAAAATAATGGCAGCTAGAGCCCACCCTTCTGCGGTGAACACCACTAAGGTAACAATGCTGTGAGAAACAGAGAAGAAGAAACTAGCTTTTCCAGAGATAAAATAGAGTAGAGCGACAATTAGTATTTGCGTGATTTTACCCCAAAACATTTTATTTGATGTTTTTTTGCTCTTCTCTTATATTATCCCCTTTCTTTTGAGCAGATTTCTAAGAGTATTATAAAGCTGTTATGGTGGGATTCAAGTTAACGCTTCAAATCCAGCCACTACATCTAATAATTCTGAGGTAATGGCACTTTGACGTTGACGACGATATTGAGCCTTCAGTTCTTCAAGATGGTCTTCAATATTCTTTTGTGCCGACTGCATAGCAGCAAGACGACTGGCGTTTTCACTCGCTAAGGAAGCAGCTAAAGCGCGATAAAGGGAAACAAATAAGTATTGACTAATGAGTTCTCTAAAAAGGTCTTGCCAGTCCATTGTAAAGGTGGGAAGGGTGGCTGTTGGCCAGTCTTTCCGTTCTAAGGATAGCAACCACTGTCTATCAAGGGGTAATAATTGTTGATAACAGGAATGATAAGAAGACCCTGAGGTGGGTTGGTTGTAAAAAAGTAAAATTTTGCTGATTTTATGTTTTTCTTGCCAATTATCTAGCATTAATAAGATATCTTGTACCGTTTCTCCAATCCCTTCTGTTGAAGTGGGTAGCATAAACGGATTGGCTAGTTGATAGGAATTTGTTCTAAAATAGGGAAGCAAGCGAGAGCCTACAATTGCTAAAAAAAGATTTTTCGGCTTAGATGAGGGCTGAAGTTTATTTTTAGCATATTTAGCCATATTTTCATTAAACTGACCACATAATCCTTGATCAGACCCCAAAATAATTGCGCCAATTTTCGGGTCAGGAAGATTGTTTTGTTCTTTTATGGTTAAAACAAGAGATTTTCCTGCAAAATAACGCTCTTTTGCGAGAATGTGAAACCCCATCTCTACAGTACGATCATATTCCACTAAAGATTGCACTGCTTGCTCATACTGTCGAATACTCACAGCAGCAAGGGCTTTCATGGTTTTCACCACAGAGTATAAATCTTCAACACTATCAAGGGTTGCTTTGAGAGATTCAGGGGTTTGAGACATGGTTACCTCAGTTCGACAAAACTCAGTAGATCGAAAACTTACTTGTTTGGGCTGCAAGGGAGCGAAGGGAGCAGGGGGCAGAGGAGATGTTTTTAAATCTTTTTAAAGCAAATAAAGACAATTTAGACCATGGGAACATAGTCGTATTATGTATTCTCATTATTGCCTGTATTTTACCCCATTTTCTTTCTCCCTTGCTCCGGTCTCCCTGCTCCCCCGCCGTCTTAGTTAGGATGTTTGTGATTTACTGAAACTAGGCTACTTATTCATTATTAGTCAAACCCAGGTGATGCAAATTGAGGTATCCAGGGTGCAGGAGTTGAACCTGCCTAGCACGAATTATGAGTTCGTTGCCTAAACCGCTCGGCCAACCCTGGTTATGAGGATAATAATCCTAGCGTTTCTTAATTATAGCGTTTCTGGAACTTATTCTTAACCCCGTATTTGTTGAGTTAAATGAATCAGTTCTGGGAGAATTAATTTATCTAATCCTAATTGAACTGCATTAGATGATCCAGGGAGAGAAAAAATTAAAATCTGTTGATAAACTCCTGCGATCGCCCGTGAGGCCATGGCCCGTGACCCAATGTCTTGATAACTTAAATAGCGAAACAACTCCCCAAACCCTGGCAATGTTTTCTCTAGTAACCCCTCTAATGCGTCGTAGGTGGTGTCTCTAGGGGCGATCCCCGTGCCTCCATTAAGGATGATGACCTGGACTATATTTTCTTGCTTTAACTGCTGTATATGGGCGATTATGCTTTGGGGTTCATCTTTAAGGATGTCATAATTAATGACTTGATGGCCTGCTTGTGTTAAACCTTGTTTAAGGAGTTGTCCACTGCGATCGCTTTCGGGGGTACGGGTATCACTTACGGTGATGATAGCGCAAGGAATACTAATGATTTGGCGATCGGGGTGAGGAAGGGACATGAGCTTAACTTAAAATAAAATAACTTATGATAAGGTGAGCAGGGGAAGCAGGGGGCGACTGGAAGTGTGGGGAGTGTGGGGAGTGTGGGGGGATATATTAACTCCTGTCTTCTGACTCCTGTGCGATAGCGCCGGAACGGAGTGAGGAACTCCTGACTCCTGACTCCGAAAAAAGATTAAGCTTTAGAGAACCCTAAGTCATTTTCTTTTGCGTAACGTTCCATAAAGCGCATAAACCGATCCCATTCATCTTTTGAGTTCATAATTAAGAGAGCTTCAACTGAGGTAGGTTTTCCGTTGATAAATTTTCCTTTAACTTCACGGGTGACAATTTCCCCTTCTTCATCGACTAAATACATCCCTGTAATATCATCGGTACTTGTAGCATCTAGAATAGTAGGGGAGTCAAAGCGAAAGGTTGCGGTTCCACTGTTACCACTTTTAGCACGAGTTAAACGGACTTCGGGAACGACGGGTTCGGAAACACCACGAGAAAATTGAATTTGAGCCATGCTTGTTATCCTTTAATTAAATTTACATGATCCTCAATTTATCATTTCATCAACTCTCAGGGATAGAGATCATTGCTTAAATGCTATCTATATCTTGCCAGATTATTGCCTATGACTCTTTTAGAAGCAGAAGTTCACCTTTCCTTACGGGAATTTTTACGACACCAAAGGGAACCCGTTTGGGATCACCATTTAACCATGGCCCGTTTGGTTTCTCGGGCCTTACGCTTGGATCGATCTGCTTTGATTCAAACGGGAAGCACTTTTTCTCGTTATGGATTAAGTTATTTAATGCCTTGTTTATTGAGCGATCGCCCTATTTTATTAGTGGTTCCTTTAAGCATTCACAAACAATTAATAGAACAAGATATTCCTTATCTTCAACAATGGTTAAAAACCAATAAAACGATTGTTAATCAGGAACAAGACGTTGATTTTGAAAATTTTAAGGGGTTATTTATCGTTTCTCCTGATGTTTGGTTAGGCGATCGCTTAAATCATCAGGGTCGGTTTCCTGATGATATGGTTACTTTAATCGATCAAGCGGATTACTTAGAAGAGTGGACAAAAGATTATTTAACTATGACCATTTTTCCTGATGATTGGCAAACTTTACAGCAACAGTATCCTGGTTATGGAAATTTGATTCAAGAAGTTAAATTTTTTTTAGAAAAGTCCATTTTTAGTCATCCCAATAGTCCCTATCAATGTTGTTTACTTAATCAGGAGGAAAGAGACAGTTTATCTCATCTTTGTCAAACCCTTGATAATAATCCATTATTACAACGTTTTGCCCAATCTCTTGATAATAAGCATCAACTTTTATGGGCTTCAATTAATCCGAAAAAGAAAACTTTTTCGATTCACATAAGTCCCCTAGATATTTCTTCTATTTTGTCCCCTCATTTAGATCATTCTACAATTGTTTTAATGGGAGGATTTCTGGATAGTCAAAAATCCGCTTCTATCTATCGAAAAACCATTGGGTTAACTAAGGATATTTTATGTTTAAAGTTTCATCCTCATCGTCAAAATGAATTAATTAATTTATATATTCGCGATCGCTTACCAATGCCGAACACTCCAGAGTTTCAACAGGTATTAATTGAAGAAGTGAAAAAGCTGATTTTTGGAGGTTATGAAAGCTTAAAACCTATCACAATCATTGTCGATGATGTGCCTTCAAAAGCACAAGTTGCTACTTTTTTAGCTGCGGAGTTTGGCTCACAAGTTAAAGTCGAAACGACAGAAGTTAATGATAATAGTATTTTAATTAGTGGCTGGAAGTTTTGGCACGATAATCAAGTTAAATTACCGACTCCTAAACTATTTATTATTGCGACTTTACCAATCCCTTCCCTAGAAAATCCTTTAGTGGCTGCTCAAGTGACTTATTATAAAAAACAGCATAAAGATTGGTTTAGATTTTATCTTTTACCAACAGCTTTAAAGGAAATTCAAAGAGCAGTTATGCCGTTAAGAGAGTCTCAAGGAATTGTGGCATTATTAGATAATCGCGTTAATTATCGTAGTTATGGTAATCTCATTTTAACTGCATTAGAACCTTATGCTAAGATTAATTATATTGATAGTAATTGGTTAAAAGATTAAAACCTTGTCTAAGTCGAAAACCGTAGTTTTTCCTCTTCAGGTTCGAGATAGTTTTTGACCTATAAGCATTCCCCAAAGAAAGATTCGGACTTGTACAAGGTTATGGAAATAGACCCCAATAGTAGCCTTTCGCTTAAGCTGACTATAGGGGTATATAGGTTTGACACTCTCCCGTTAAATCAAAGATTGTAACGGGAGATTCTTGCCTCTTTCAGATTGCCTCGTAACTAGATGCTAATTTCTTAGCACCCCCGTCCGACCGACTCCACAAGCTTCTTGATGCAGTCGCTCATGGGGGGAACCCCCAAGACCGCGCTGCATCGCTTTTTATGTTTTCTGGTTTCTATCCAGAACACGGGCTGCCCGACCGCAAAAAGTATCAGTTTTTCTAGTCCCTCAAAGTTTTACCCAAACAGGGATTTGTGTTTAGAACCCCATACTTTGACTCTTTAGTTTTCATGGTACTTCTTAGTTTTTGTTGGTTAACCGGCCCACATTACTGGTCACTCGGCTATACTGATTGTAGCACTAAATTAACTACAATGGCAAGAAACAAGATACTTCGAGTTCGACTGTCCGATGAAGAGTGGGCAAGGCTAGAAAGCTATGCCAAATCAAAGGATTATACTTTGACTGAGGTGATTCGTGATTATATTAAACGCTTACCAAAAGCGGATTCCGCAACGGTGTAGTTTTTTTACTGGTTGCCATTCATGAGGTGCTGTCTGCGTGGGTTTCCCGCGCAGTTTAAACGCGCCGTCTCACCGTTAACCTGTCGGTGTAACGGGAGTCCTAGGCGCAACATTTAAGATAGATCAGATACTCAGGTACAATGAAGAGTTGTGCTTGAAAAGAAAGCTTCCTGAATCCATGAATACCACCACTGATGATAAAACCATTGTCAAAGATTATTTCAATGCCACAGGATTTGACCGTTGGCGTAGAATTTATGGTGATGGAGAAGTCAACAAAGTTCAAAAGGATATTCGCCTCGGACATCAACAAACTATCGACACAGTGGTAGAGTGGCTGAAAGCTGATGGCAACCTCTCTAATCTCTCTATCTGTGATGCGGGATGTGGAGTAGGTAGTTTAAGTCTTCCCTTGGCCCAAGAAGGGGCAAAAATTTTTGCCAGTGACATTTCTGAAAAAATGGTCACAGAAGCCCAAGAAAGGGCAAAAAAAACCCTCAAAGATACCAGTAATGTAACTTTTGTCGTACAAGATTTAGAAGGCTTAACCGGTCAATATCATACGGTTATTTGTCTAGATGTATTAATTCATTATCCGACAGAAGATGCAGCAAAAATGATTAATCATTTAGCATCTTTATCCGAAAACCGATTAATCCTTAGTTTTGCCCCTAAAACCCTTTGTTTAACCCTTCTTAAAAAGATTGGTGAATTTTTCCCTGGTCCAAGTAAAACCACTCGGGCTTATCAACACCGAGAAAAAGATATCATAGAAATACTAGAAAACAATGGCTTTACCATTCAACGCAAAGACATGACTAGCACTCGTTTTTATTATTCTCGGATTCTTGAAGCAGTTAAAAAATAAGTCACAGGAGTCCTCGTCGGGAAGCCCATGAGCGTAGCGTCCTTTAGGCATGGGAGGAACGACGACCACCTTTAGGTGGCGTGTTAATTTCTGGGTTTTTGTGTATAATCATTTGGGTGAGTTTTTGATGTCAATGAAACAAGTCCTTACTTTAGTTATAAAGCTTCAACCCACAGCAGAACAGCGTCAATTGTTAGATGATACTGCTCTGGGGTTTGCTGATGCTTGTAACTACATTAATGAGGCTGTTAAACGTAATTTAACCAATAGAAACTCCATTCAAGCTGTTTGCTATCAAGAAGTTAAAGAACGTTTTGGACTAACAGCTAATCATGTTGTAAGAGCTTGCGCTAGAGTAGCAGCTAATCGTTTAACTGCTAAACAGAAAGGTAGAAAAGTTAAGAATTTTAAACCTACCAGTTTTGACTGTGATCCTCGTACTTTTCGGTTTATTGAAACTGGCTATTTAGCTAGTATTAGTACAACTGGGAAGAGGGCTAAGGTTCCTATGAGAGTGAGTAATTACCATATAGGAAAACTCTCAGGTCAAAACCCAACATCTGCACAAGTTTGTCAACATAAAGATGATGATTGGTATGTGCATATCCAACTCAAGTCTGATGCTCCCAAGCCTATCAAATCAGATCAAGTAATTGGGGTAGATTTTGGGAGACGAGACATAGCTGTTACCTCAACTAATAAATCATGGTCAGGAAAGGAGGTTCAAGAAAAACGAGATAAATTTAATCGTCTTAGAGCTTCTTTGCAGAAAAAAGCGGATGCGACCCCGCGCCGTCGTACGGCGCAAGGGAACGCGCACCAAGCAGCATCCCAAGGCACAAGATCAACTAGGCGTAGATGTCGTGAGATTTTGAAACGGTTATCGGGACGAGAAAGACGATATCAGGCATGGATGAACCACAACATATCTAAAGCAATCATTAACGAAGCAAAAGCGACGAGATCCTTTGTATCTATTGAAAATTTAACAGGTATTCGAGAAAGAACTAACCAAAAACCTAGAAGCAAAACTGAACGAAGATGCTCTAATTCTTGGGCTTTTTATCAGTTAAGAACTTTCCTAGAATATAAAGGAATCAAAGAAGGAATTGAGGTAATAGCAATTAACCCTAGATACACATCTCAAACCTGTCATTGTTGCCTACATATTGGACTAAGAAATAATAAGTCTTTTAAGTGTATTAATAAGGCTTGTGGATGGATTGGAGATGCTGATTTGAACGGTAGTTTGATGATAGCTTTAGTGGGGCAGAGTGTAAGGCTGCCTGGAGGTTCGAGTTTGTTGGCTTGTCCGATAGATTCAGGGCTACAGAAAGCCCACGACTTTAGCGTAGCGTAGTCGTGGGAACCTTACTACATAATGATTGTTATTCGTTGTAGGGGCTTAAATTAAGCCCCTAATTATTTGCAGATTTTGGGGATATCATGGGACTAACAGCGCAACAACTGATTACCTGGAAACAACAAGGCCGTCCCATTGTCGCTTTAACTGCGTGGGATTATGGTTTTGCTCAATTATTAGATAAGGCGGGTGTTGATCTCATTTTGGTGGGTGATTCTTTGGCGATGGTGGCTTTAGGTCATAAAACGACTTTACCGATTACCCTTGATGAAATGTTACACCATGCTTCTGCTGTTCGTCGGGGGGTTAAACGGGCGTTTGTGGTGTGTGATTTACCTTTTTTAAGCTATCAAGAAAGCATCACTCAAGCTATTCATACCGCTGGACGGGTTTTAAAGGAAACTGGGGTACAAGGGGTTAAACTGGAAGGAGGACACCCTGTGGCTATAGAAACCGTTGCCCGCTTAAGCGATATTGGTATCCCTGTGATGGGCCATGTGGGGTTAACCCCTCAGTCAGTGCATCGTTTGGGGTATCGTCAACAGGGAACTACTGATGCTGAGGCTGAACGTATTTTATCAGAAGCGATCGCGTTATCAGAAGCAGGAGCATTTGCTGTTGTTTTAGAACACATTCCTGCTAATCTTGCTAGAATGATTACGGATAAGTTACCCATTCCTACCATTGGTATTGGGGCCGGATCTGATTGTGATGGACAGGTGTTAGTGACAGCAGATTTATTGGGATTATCTGAAAAACAACCCCCTTTTGCAAAATCTTACGTCAATTTAAGAGAAATAGTAACTAAAGCAGTTAATGATTTTTCTCAAGATGTTCGAGATAGAAAGTTTCCTTAGAATTAAATTATTGAGATGATAGGGTCACCCTGCAACAGAAGGAGTTTGGAGGGAGCTAGCACTCCTTCCAAACTCTTGCTTCATCTCAACCGTAACGTTTATTTTTGTCCAGAGACTTAGTTTCTATTACCCCTTCTCCGTGGTCTGTAAGCTTCTTCAGTGGTTTCTGGAAGTTGAATAGCTTGCTGCGCTTCTAACTGTACAAGAGCAGCTTTTTCTAATATTTCTATAAATTCATCGTTGGAATATTCTTCTTTAGCACTTAGGGGTTCAATGGTTGGTTCTATGGGCAAAAATAGATCTTCATTCCCTTCCTCATCTTTGAGCCACAACACATACACGTAGATGGCTGGGATTTTCAGAACCCTCAACTCATAGTTATACTTTTTTGAACGATCAAGACGACGCGCTTTATTAAGCGTTGCCATAGTCCCACCAACAAAATCGCTCTCTTCTGTATTCAAGAAGTTGTGGCTGTCTTCATTTTCGTCATAAGCGACTTCTGCGGCCATATCATCTTCTTGCTCATTGCGTTTGGGAAACAAATATCGCCAGCTTATTTGTTTAGCACTGTTTAAACCGCTGTCAACTAAATCCTGTAAACCAACTGTGTAAACAGGATGTTGCACCGAATGAGGTGAACCAGGCTTTTCTTGGTTAGCGGTTTCAGCAAAAGAACGGCCTCTGTTACTACGCGCCAATCCAGGCGGTAAACTGTTAAGTCCTTTAATCAATGCTTCTTGAGATTTGTTGGGTGGTTGATTAATCTTAATTGCCATAATTTTCCCTATGAATTAACATCTATTGGAAATACTGGGTATTTGTTACTCAGTTCGGTAAGTGTGTGTCCACTGACCACTGCCGTCGTAGTTATTCCGAAGTGTGTTGTAGGGCATATTTTTGGTAGCTCCGCCCCACGGGTCTTTGACCACAACAAAATTATTAGAACTATCCGTACCAGATATCAGGACAAAGTGTCCTCCGCCAGCATTCCAGCCAATGCGCACCCCTACAGGACATCCCCAATTAGTTATATCGTCGTCTACCGTAGCGAACCCCAGATTACCAGCAAAGAACTGATACAAATGTACTACTCTTGATAAAGATCGATCAAAATACCACGGTTTATTGCAATCTAGGGAAGCACCATTGACACAACAGTCCACTTGATTTAATTCAGCATCAGCTAATGCGCATTGAGTCCAATTAGATTGTGGGTTGAAAAATTTAGCTACACTCACTGAGCAAGCAGACCAACACCAGTTAGTCTGCTCTTGTGCTTGAATTTCAAAATTTAGGTTTGACATAAAATGGATTGAGCGATAAAAAACCTTCCCTAATTAAATCATAAGAGAAATCCCTGGACAACAATCAAGGTTAATTTGTTAAAGATTGATTCACATTTTTTAAAACAGTAAAGTTTATTTAGTACTGAAACTTCGTTTAGAAACTTCTAAATTCTGACTTCATCATTGTTCAGGGGGAATTTGTTCACGGGTAATAATAATCATTTCAAAAAAATCTTTAATTCTTTGGGATTCAATCGGAACAATTCCATCTTCACCAAAATAACGATTGACCATGTTTACATAACGGGGATCGTTATTAATATAACCATCCATCATTTTCCCAATAGTAAAGTTCACTAAGTTCAAAAATGTGGAATTTTGTTGAGGAACCATACAAGCAATTCCATGTTTAAAATAAGATTCATCAGGCACTACTTTATAATCTTCTGGAGTTGTTAACGTTTGTCGCATTCCTTCTAAAATAGTTCCATCAAACGCAAACCCATCAGCGTTACCTTCTTCTACTGCTTTAATTCCTGCTTCTATACTATCAACATCAACAATCGTAACTTGAGATTCAATGACTTTAATGGCTTCTGGACGAAGTATGTTTTCAATAATAGCAATTCTTTTATTTTTAAAAGAGTCAGGAGTAGATAAATTGCTATCTTTTTTGACTAAGACTTTAATCCCAGAAATACCATAAGCTAAAGAAAAATCAACAAAATTATCCCGTTGCCAAGTAAAAATAGTATCACAAGCAATATCAACTTCTCGGTTAATTATACTGGTAATTCTTTCATCTAGAGTATCATCAACAACAACTTTAATTTTAACATCTTTTCCCAGTTCATTTTCTAACGTTTCTCGAATTAATTCAACAAGTTCTATAGAATAACCTACTAATTCATCTTCATCATTGACGTAAGCATAAGGAACTAAATCAATTCTTGTGCCAACATTTAAAATACCTGTTCTCGCTACTCTTTCAACAACTGTCTCTGCTAAGCTTTGACTGGGAAAAATTAACGCAGTCGTTAAACTAAAAGCAATTAATGGTAATTTCTTATACATCATTTTTTCATCTTAATAGAAACAGTAAAATTGTTACTTGATTTTAATCAATCTGTAAATAAAAGGTAAACAAATTTAACAATAATGGCGATACTTGTCTTTTTTCTGCTACAGTTCTCAGTGGGATTGTATCATAAAGTAAAAAAAATGTGCCAATGAGTAGCAAAATTACGTTTATGGGTTTCTTATTAGCTATCTCAAGTTTAAGTGTTTCAGCAGCAAACGCCACTGTTAAAGAACCTATTGATAACGAAATTTCTAATGATATTGAATATCGTCTATTATGTATTACTACAGCAATAGAAAAACGAAGAACAGAAACCATAAATACTTTATTAGCAGAAAATGAAAACTTATTAGTTAGAGGTTTTGCTAATCGTAGTGGAGGGGGTGGTTTTGTTAATCGTGGTGGTGGTTTCGCTAATCGTAGTGGAGGAGGAGGTTTTGTTAATCGTAGTCCTTGGCGCAATGGCGGAAGTTTCTACAATCGTTATTGATTCATAAAAGAGTTATTTTTTATAATATTTTTTGAGGATTTTAATTTAGTTTAAGGAGAATTTATTTTGCAGATAACAACAAAAATTACTTGTGTTGGTTTTCTTTTGGCTGTGTCTACTTTAACTGCTTCTGTCGCTAAAGCTTATTCTACAGTTTCAGAAGAAAATTTAACCATAGAAAATCGCCTATCTCGCTTAACAGAAGCAATGCAGCAAAGAGGGTTTGATATTTCAACTGAACGAAATGAGGATTTAATAGCAAGAGGTTGGGGAAATGGCCGTAGAGGAAGTTGGGGGAATGGATATCGGGGAGGTTTTGCAAATCGTCATGGTGGTGGGGGTTTTGTCAATAGAAGTCCTTGGCGTAATGGTGGCGGTTTTTATAATCGTTATGGAGGGGGAGGTTTTGTAAACCGTAGTCCCTGGAGAAATGGTGGATTTATTAATCGGTGGTAAGGAAAAAAAATGACTATAGATTTACCTATTAATATTGGTCAAAATGAGTCTATTGATCTTTCATCTTTTGGACCTATTAATTTAGTTGTGATTCAACCAACTCCTTTTTGTAATCTTGATTGTGATTATTGTTATTTACCCAATCGAGATTTAAAAGAAAGGTTATCTCTTGATTTAATTGAACCTATTTTTAAAGCTATTTTTACCAGTCCGTTTGTCGGAGAATTGATTGATATTTGTTGGCACGCAGGAGAACCCTTAGCAGTACCATTTTCTTACTATAAAGAAGTGTTTAAAAGGATTGAAATTGCTAATAAAAAATATAATACTAAACAAGTTCCTATTTATCATTCAATACAAACCAATGGTATTTTAATTAATCAAGTTTGGTGTGATTTTTTTAAACAAAATAATATTTGTGTGGGAGTTAGTATTGATGGACCTGATTTTTTACATAATATTCATCGAAAAACTCGGACAGGTTTAGCAAGTCATGAAAGTGTTATGAGAGGGATTAATTATCTACAAAAAAATAATATTTATTTTAATATTATTGCTGTTATTACTCAAGAATCTTTAGACTATGCTGACGAAATCTTTAACTTTTTCTGGGATAATGGTATTACTGATGTCGCATTTAATATGGAAGAAACAGAAGGGACTAATGAAAACTCTTCCTTAGATAAAGTGGGAACAGAAAAAAAATATTATCAGTTTATGCAACGATTTTGGGAATTAACTAGCCAAACAAATGATCAATTTAAAGTAAGAGAATTTGAAGCAATTTGTGGATTAATTTATGATAACCAAAGATTAGCGAAAACGGATATGAATCATCCTTTTGCTATTCTCAATATTGACTATTTGGGTAATTTTTCCACATTCGATCCTGAATTATTATCAGTTGATATTAAACCTTATGGTAAATTTATTTTAGGCAATGTTTTAACAGACAGCTTAGAATCAGTTACTCATACTGAGAAATTTAAACAAATCTATCAAGATATGATCAGAGGGGTAAATAAGTGTCGTCAAACTTGTGAGTATTTTGGCGTATGTGGGGGTGGCGCAGGAAGTAATAAATATTGGGAAAATGGCAGTTTTAATTCAACAGAAACCCAAGCTTGTCGTTATCGGACTAAAATAGTGACACATGTGGTCTTAGAAGCCTTAGAAAATTCCTTTGGCATTAATTAATTTGTAGCCAACTGAAAATCAATTATCATAATAAATAGGAAATATTAACCAAAAGGAACGTTTATGGGCTTCCTGGCTGTTATTGACTATGACATGGGTAATCTACATTCTGCTTGTAAAGGCTTAGAAAAAGCAGGTATTCAGCCAAAAATCACCGATTCCCCTCAAGATATTGCAGAAGCTGAAGCGATTGTTTTACCAGGAGTTGGGTCCTTTGATCCAGCAGTGCAACATCTGCGATCGCGTCATTTAGAGGAACCCATCAAAGCGGCGATCGCACAAGGTAAGCCATTTTTAGGTATTTGTTTGGGGTTACAAATCCTCTTTGATGGTTCAGAAGAAGGGACAGAACCAGGGTTAGGCATTATTCCCGGGATGGTGCGTCGTTTTCAATCTGAGCCTAATTTAACCATACCTCACATGGGTTGGAATCAGTTACAATTCACTCAACCCCATTTATCTTTATGGCAAGGGTTAACCCCTGATCCTTACGTTTATTTTGTTCATTCCTATTATGTTGATCCCGTCGATCCCAATGTTAAAGCTGCGGTGGTGACTCATGGGACACAAACCGTCACAGCAGCGATCGCCCGTGATAACCTGATGGCGGTACAGTTTCACCCAGAAAAATCATCGGATAATGGATTACAAATTCTTTCAAATTTTGTAGGGATGGTTAAGCAACAAAGATAACAACAGTCATTTTATGTAAATTTTTGATCCTTTCTCGCGTTGAGTATTTACACCGGGTGTGATAATAAAAGTAAAGCTTCAAATGTTTCTTCTAAGCTTCTGACAATGGAAAATATTATCCAACCACCCCCGAATCAATAGTCATTCTAATTTTAATACTCTCCTACAGCAATGCACAAGGAGGACACTATGGGTGCAGTTGCCGTTTCTAATCGTGTTTGGGTAGGTTTACGTTCCCCTCTCGTCTCTAAGGAGTCCGCAGATTACGCTATTTTAGTACGCATGGCGAATGTAGATAATTATCAAAACTATACCTTAAAAATCTGAATAACTATTGATTTGTTAGCTAAACGAGCTACATTTGGTTTTTCGGAATATTGCAATTGAAGCCAATAAATTATGAAGGAGTTGGAGGACTTTAACCATGTCGAAACTACCTATTATTAGTTCTGATTTTGAAACCAAAGTAATTCGCCACAGAGGAAATAATTGGGAAAGAACCGTAACTTTGCCCATACAAGGAAGATTTGTTGAGGAAAGTCATTACGCTACCAAGCAAGATAATTTTCCAGGAAATCCCAATCCCAACTTCCCCAAATCAGCCACCGAGGGAATTGACAAACATTTGAGACGATCAGCGCAACTTTATCAACAATATGACCCAAGCAGTGATGTTGATACCTTGTATCAAACCAACTGGCAAACGGTTTGGACTCCCCCCGAAGGAGGACTTCATGGTCAGGGTTCAGTGGGTAATTTAAAACCCACTGTGGCAGAAGAGATGTGGTTCTTGACCATGATGTGGGCTAATGCTAATGAAAAGCCCTCACCAGGCACAAAATTTCTCATCAGTGCCAATAATCGACACGTGGTTGTTGTGGCAGGATACGAAACTGGCCCAGGATCTCAACAATACCTGGGTGGAGTAACCCGAGAGGTTCATGCTTGGTTAGGAACCAACAATAGTTCTTACTTAGAAATTCGTTATCTCAAAGATCAAAGCGTTCCCATCGGCCCAGTGGAACTGACAGAAACAGCCATAGAAAGTTATCAAGTCACCGCCGAACGTTTGAATATTCGAGACAACCCTTCTTTGGATGCAGCGATTTTAGGGACTTTAGTGAAAGATCAAATCATTCCCGATGCGCCCAAAGAATCAGATGGTCAGCGAACTTGGATGAAAGTCACCTTACCTAACCTGAGTGGATGGGTATCTATGCGGTTTCTTCGTCCTGTTCAACAACAGAAACAACGTTATCGGGTTACAGCCCATTTGCTCAATGTTCGCGATCGCCCTTCTTTGGAAGGCTCCACCATTCTCGGTACGTTAGAACGGGATGAAATTGTCGAACTTCGTGATGACAACCCAGAAGCTTACTGGCTTAACGTAGCTCAAATTAACGGTGATTTAGCCGGTTATGCTTCTCGAAACTATCTAGACCCCATCGGTGACTTTCCCTGGTTTACCATTGCCTTAGCTGAAGAGGGGGAGGCAGAAATAGAAGATCCGGGTGAAAATCCCAGAATTGTCGAATACCTCCAAAGCACTACTTTAGGAGAACCTGACGCTTCTAGCGATGAAACCCCTTGGTGTAGTGGGTTTGTTAATTGGTGTGTGGAAAAAGCCGGCTATGCTGGGACTGATAGTGCCTGGGCTAAAAGTTGGCTTAATTGGGGCCAACCCATTGAGCAACCTAAACGGGGTTGTATTGTGGTCTTTGATCGTCAAAGTCCTGATAGTAGTGGGGGTCATGTTGGTTTTTACGCAGGGGAAGATGGGGATAAAGTCATAGTCTTTGGAGGCAACCAATCTGACTCTGTTAATTATTCCCGCTATCCAAAAGATGGAAAGCTAGAAGATACAAAGTATCGTCTTCTTGGATACCGTCTAGCATCCTCAATTGAATGAGATAGGAGTTGAAAAACAAAAGGCTCCGAGGCCGGTTAGAGGGGGATTTAGATCCGCCTCTAACCGAAGACCACTAAAATCAATAGATTAAACAACTATGAAAGTTTTTTGCTCAAAACGGAGGAAAGACAATGAAAAGGAAATTTGTTGACTATGGGTTAATTTTTAAAATAGCCGTTTTGGTCATTGTACAGTTTCTGTTTTTAAGCTTTCCAGCACAAGCTGAATGGCTTTGGGATGATCCTGAATATCTTAAAGGGCAATTTGAGTCATTTGTGCGTAATGAAATCCAGAATCAATGTGATGATTACTCTGTAAAGAATCTAAGTTTTGGTTATCAAGATGCTTATCCTGTAGAAGAAGAAAATCCAACTATCGCATATCAAATCGTTGTGCTTGGTTCTACGCTTTCTTGTTGGGAAAATTTACAACGAGGAATAGCAAGGTCTTTTGAAGAAGATGAAGTCTTGATAGGAATTAAACAGCCCAGTGAGGTTAGCTTTTTCCCTGATGTTGTTAGTGGTCAAAATCCAATTGCTGACTCAGGCCCATCTATCATTTTTTACTTCCCTGTGACCAAAGATGAAATAAGTTTAATTCGATAAAGGAAGCTGCCATGAAAGACTCTTTAGACGATTAAACGTAATGTGCTGTATGCTGAACATACAGCACCAATGTAGAGCAATATATCATTAGCTGATTGCTGAATATTCTGGCTCATCAACCACATTGATACGGCGAATATTAGCCCCTAACTTGCGCAATTTTCCTTCTAGGTTATCGTAACCGCGATCGAGATGATGTAACCCTTGTACAATGGTTTTCCCTTGGGCTGCTAAACCAGCTAACACTAAAGCAGCGGAAGCTCGTAAGTCAGTGGCCATCACTGGCGCACCAGAGAGGAAAGGAACCCCTTTGACTAGGGCAATATTACCTTTTACTCGAATATCTGCTCCCATGCGTTGCAACTCCGCTACATGACGCAAACGATTTTCAAACACTGTTTCTGCTACCATGCTGCTACCTTCACTCAAGGTTAACAGAGCCATAAACTGCGCTTGCATATCTGTGGGAAACCCAGGAAAGGGTAAGGTTTTGATATCTGTTGCTCTTAAAGGCGCAGGAACTATCCTTAAGCGATCGCTCCCTTCAATAATAACTTGAGGACCGACTTCCCGTAACTTGGCAATGACAGAGGCTAAATGTTCTGGAACAATGGGAGCAACGCTGATCTCTGATTGAGTGATGGCTCCAGCAATTAATAGGGTTCCTGCTTCAATGCGATCGGGAATTACACAATATTCTGTGCTGTGGAGGCGTTCGACTCCAGAGACAACAATTTTGTTGGTTCCTGCTCCTTTGATTCTAGCTCCCATCGAGCGACAGAAGTTAGCTAAATCCATAATTTCAGGCTCTTGGGCAGCGTTTTCAATGATGGTTTCTCCTTCTGCTAAGGTGGCAGCCATCATAATGGTTTCCGTTGCTCCAACACTGGGATAATCTAAATAAATTTTAGCCCCTTGCAGTCGTTTGCGATTGCCTCTCACACAAGCATGAACCACACCGTGTTCGATGCGAACGTCTGCTCCCATCGCTTGTAACCCCCGTACATGAAGGTCTACAGGTCTAGCACCAATAGCACACCCTCCAGGTAAAGGAACACGAGTCATGCCTAAACGAGCAAGTAATGGACCAATAACAAAGAAACTAGCACGGAGTTGAGAAACTAACTCGTAAGGGGCTTGATCTTGGCCAATGTCTTGAGCATTGATGTCAATAACGTCACCATTTCTGTTGAGTTTGACCCCAATGGCTGCTAAAATTTGGGTCATACGCTCAATATCAACTAAATCGGGTAAGTTCCTTAAGCGACAGTCCTCGGAACAAAGAATGGCTCCTGCCATTAACACTAAGGCAGAGTTTTTGGCTCCACTAATAATAACTTCACCCTGCAAAGGGGTTTGTCCTTGAATTTCTAATACGGATTGTTGTTCTTCTAAAGGGGTTGTCATCGATCAATATATAAGAAAGTTTTATGGTTATGCTTTTCAAAACTATGAATTGTATATAGTTTTGGTTCAAATTCGTTTTCAATTTAACTTGGATGATTAAAAAAGTCTAGGTAAAGTTCCGTTTTTATCTATAGTTATGCTAAAGATTTTCAACTTTTTCACAAGCTTTTCAAGGTAGATGAAGGAAAAATTGACTTTTTATTTGAGTTATGGTATTGTGATAAGCTGGGAATTAAAATGCGGAACTGGCGGAATTGGTAGACGCGCTAGATTCAGGTTCTAGTGTCCCTTGGGACTTTCGGGTTCAAGTCCCGAGTTCCGCATGAACCATCAGACTTTTCCTAGCTTCAATGATCACCAGTATTCAGAATCCTCTGATTAAACAGATTCGCAAGTTACATCGTGCTAAAGGACGGCGTGAACAAAACCTGTTACTTTTAGAGGGAACTCACTTAGTAGAGACGGCTTGTGAGCAAAATTGTTCCCTAATAAACTTATGTTACACGGAGCAATGGCAAGCCCGTTATCCCCAATTGTGGGAAAATGTATCTAAACAGGTCAACCGCGCTGAATTGGTGTCTGTTGAGGTTTTGGGGAGTATGACAACTACCGTTAACCCTGATGGTGTGGTAGCAACGGCAGTGTTTCAACCCTATAGTGAGGAGGACATTAGGGATTTTAGGTTAGGCTTAATTATAGAAAGATTACAAGATCCAGGCAATTTAGGCACGATTATTCGCACTGCTGCTGCTACAGAAATTGATGGAATTTGGTTGAGTGATGATAGTGTTGATATTGATAACCCAAAAGTTTTAAGAGCGTCTGCTGGTGCTTGGTTTCAAGTTCCTATGTTTGTGAGTTCAGATTTAAAAATTGTGATTGAAAAATATAAAAATAATGGGGTTAATATCGTAGCAACTTTACCCAATGCAACTCAAACTTATTGGCATTTACAGTTTACCAAACCAACATTAATTTTATTAGGTAACGAAGGGTCAGGGTTATCAAATTCTTTAGTTTCTCTAGCAGATGATCTTGTTAGTATACCTTTAGGTCAAGGGGTAGAGTCTTTAAATGTTGCTATTGCCACAGCATTAATGTTATATGAAGCAAAACGTCAACAGATATTTAAGTAATAGAAAAATTAATCCTCATTCGGTTATCTATTTTTTAGGTTGATCTTTAGTAATCTCTTGTTTAAAAAATGATTCTAACGGATGCAAGCGAAATCCTGGAGCTTGATAATTTTTAGGTAAATAATTCTCAGGAATTGTATTCTGATTTCCGTCTCTAACCGCAGCATAATGAGGTGACAAAATTTCAATACCAACTTCAGCACATTTGTCTTGAATCTGTTGATGTAGTTCAGTATAAATATCACCAATTTCGACAGATGTTGTTTTATTGGTACACACCCTAAGTTGATAGCTAATATAGAAATCATCTAAACTGGTTTGCCACACATAAGGTTTAGGATCATCTACAATATCAGTGGTTTGTAAAGCTGAATTAATTAAAGTCTCATGAACTAAACGCCAAGGAACATCATACCCTAGAGTAATGGTTGTATTGAGAACTAAAGGTTGATCAAAGTCCCTTGTTGTTGCAGTATAGTTAATAATTTTGCTAACAATTAAGATGGAGTTGGGAATAGTGATAATTTCATTATTTTGATTACGAATTCGCGTAGAAAGAATTGTTTTTTCAATAACGACTCCTTGATATTCCTCAATTTTTATGCGATCGCCAATTTGAAAAGCACGGGTATAAATAACAACAAATCCTCCAATTAAATTAGCAATGGTACTGGCTCCTCCAAAGGTAACTAAAGCACCTGCTAAGATAGAAATACCTTGAAATGCTGGAGAATCAAATCCTGGCAAATAAGGAAAAATAATGGCTGATGCTAAACCAACAATTAAAATAACAGTTAACTTATAAGTCGGTTGTGACCAGTCAGGATAAAATCCAGGAATGGTAATTCTTTCTTCTTCTATTGCTTTAAAAAATGGATAACATAAACGGATTAAATAATGGGTTAAAATGAGAGTGATAATAATTAGAAATAAATTAGGTAAATAATCAATAAAGTTAGACCAAACTTGTCCTAATGCTCCAAAAAATGAACTGAAAACACTTTTCCCTAACCGTTCTGTTTGAGGAAATAGACTTAATACTAAAGGAATATAAAAATAGAGAAGAATAAAGATAATAATCCAGCGCAATATTTTTAAGCTTAAGATAACCAGTTGTTTTTGTCGGTAAATAGAAAGAATTGTCCAATTTTGGAGTCTCAAAGTTCTAAAAAGAATATTTCGACCCTCAAGGATTCGACGAGATACAACTGGAACAAACCAATTCAAAAATCGGAAAGTTAAAACAACAAGAATAGTAGATAATAAACTTAGTAATCCTCTTGTACCTAAATAAGATAAGGTTCTTTTCTTACGATATTCAATGATCGAATTTTTGATAATTTCAGAATAATCTTGAGCTAGTTGCTCTAAGGATTTATTATTAGCTTCAGCATCAGCTTTTACTAAATTTAGTAAGGTCTTATTTTTTACATGAATAATATAGAGTCCATCAATGATTCTGATGTCTAAATTCTTCATATCAATTGAACGATCTTCTGCTACTTCCTTAATTCTCTGTGTAGCAATTTCTGCTCGTTCTTGATTAGCTAATCCTTCAACATTTGTCTTAAACTCAAATAAAATTTTGCCATCTAATTTAACAGCAGCAGGAGGATCTGCATTTACAGATTCATCAGAAATAGAGTCTTTTTGGTCTTCTTGTTGTTCTAATTCTTGAACTAAAATATGTTGAGATAATAAACCTTTTTGATTGCTTAGTTCTAAAAAGCTAATCGGTTTTATTTGTGCTATACTCGGCATACAAAAATGAACACTCACTAAACAGAGCAATGTTAAAAGCATTATTATTAAAATATATCTTATTTTTTGAGCCTTGATAATCATGAGACTTTGCCCTATGGATTTATAAATTACATAGTAAAGTTCAAAAGTTTAACTAACAATATAAATTAATCTTTTTTTTATTTTTTTGTAAAAATTTAGAGGAATTCTTATCTAAGAAGTCTAGATTCAATCTTAGTAATCAATCATTGATTTTTAATAAAAATTAAACATAATTTTTATTAAATCCTAGTTACAATTAGAGAATAATCATAAACTTATTGTTCAGTATGAATGGTTCCACTGCAACTTTGTTAATTTCTTGTCCTGATCAACAAGGATTAGTGGCGAAATTTGCCAACTTTATTTATGATAATGGGGGCAATATTATCCATGCCGATCAACATACAGACTTTGAAGCGGGTTTATTTTTAACCAGAATCGAGTGGCAATTAAAGGGATTTAAGTTATCTCGTGATATGATTGCTTCTTCCTTTGCTTCTGTTGCTAAACCCCTACAAGCAGTGTGGGATATTCATTTTTCTGATACCGTTCCCCGTTTAGCTTTATTTGTCACCAAACAAGATCATTGTTTGCTTGATTTATTATGGAGATGGCAAGCAAAAGAAATTCGGGCAGAAATCCCTTTAATTATTAGTAATCACGAAAAACTAAGAGCGATCGCAGAACAATTTCAAATTGATTTTTATCATCTTCCGATTACCAAAGACAAAAAACATCAACAAGAAGCAAGACAGTTAGAAATCTTAAGACAAAACCGAATTGATTTGGTAATTTTAGCCAAATATATGCAGATTTTAACCCCAGATTTTATTAATCACTTTCCCCATATTATTAACATTCATCACTCTTTTTTACCTGCGTTTGCTGGGGCTAAACCCTATCATCGTGCTTATGAAAGAGGGGTCAAAATTATCGGGGCGACTGCCCACTATGTGACTGCAGATTTAGATGAAGGTCCTATAATAGAACAGGATGTGGTCAGAGTTTCCCATAGAGATAGCATTCCTGATCTAATTCGTAAAGGCAAAGATTTAGAAAGAGTTGTTTTAGCTAGAGCCGTTCGTTTACACTTACAACATCGGGTTTTAGTTTATGGAAATCGTACCGTTGTTTTTGCTTAATTCTTATCCTCAACTATCCTAATCCTTTAACTCTCAATCATTAAGTTTCACTACATTTCTTATTCTAATTTATATTTATTCTAAAATAGTATTAATAGTTGAAATTAACAAGTTAATTAATTACTCATGACACAACAACTGGCATTCATTGGACTGGGTTTAATGGGAGGGTTCATGGCAGCTAATTTAGCCAAAAAAGGCTTTACTGTCAACGCTTGGAACCGTACCCCTAACCGTCCTGGTATCACCATAGCACAAAAAGCAGGTGCTACCATTGTTTCATCCATTGAAACTGCTGTTACTAATGCTGATATTATTTTTACTTGTGTTGGAGATGTGCCTGATGTTAATGAAGTTATTTTTCAAGACAATGGCATTATTAACTATGCTAAACCTGGGGCATTAATCGTTGATTTTAGTACCATTGGAACCCAAGCAGCCCGTAACATTGGCACTCGATTAAAAGCTCAAGAATTTCGTTTTTTAGATGCCCCAATTTCTGGGGGAGATATTGGGGCTAAACAAGGAAGCTTAACCATTATGGTTGGAGGAGAAAAAAACGATTTTGACGAATGTTTACCTTATTTTGAAGCCATGGGAAAAACCATTATTTATTGTGGTTCTATCGGCAATGGACAAGGGGTTAAAATGTGTAATCAAGCCTTATGTGCGGTTCATATGATTGCCCTATGTGAAGCCATAAAAATGGCAGAAAAACAAGGCATTGATCCGAATTTAATGATAGAAGTTTGTCGTACTGGGGCTGCCGGTTCGTGGGCTTTAACTAACTTGGGTCCTAAAATTGTAGACTCAGATTTAGAACCTGGTTTTGCTATTAAACATTTATTAAAAGACTTACGATTGGTTCAAGAAATCATGGCACAATCAGACAGTCAATTACCAGGAGTTACGTTAGCAGAAAAGTTTTTAAAAGTAGTAGCTAATATGGATAATGGATCAGGAAAAGAACAAGGAACTCAAGCCATGATTCGTTATTATAATCAAAAAAACAATGTCTAAAAAATTAATTTTTCAAGGAACAATAACGTATTTAAGTGAACATTGGTATGCCAAAATAATTTCTCCGTTAGTCCAAGTTAAAAAGCTGCTACAAGCTATTTATGAATTTTTACTTCATCTCATTTGGTCTGAGTTAATTTATGGCAAAAAACTTGATAATGAATTTGATAGTCTAGTTGCTTTTATTATTTTTTGCATTTTCTCTCTTATTAGTTACTATTGTCGTGATTATATTCAACTAATTCTAATTATTTTTATAGTTATTTGGTACTTAGATTGTTGGTTTGCAAAATATCAATATTCCCAGGAAAATCATAAAATTGATGTTTTTGTCTACGAAATTGATATTAATAAAATAATTTGCTGTTTATCTCTACCTAAAACTAAAACTCAGTCAATCTTTGCCAGTTTTACTTCAAAGGAAGTGAGTCATATTTCAATGACAAAATCTTCCTTATTAGGAGGGGCTTTTCAGACAGTTTTAGATGAAGTTTGGCAAACGGAAATTTATTTATGTAATGGTAAACATTTTGTTATTGATGAAAATCTTCTTGCCCATGAATCATTATTAACAGCTAAAAAATTAGCAAACTATTTCAAAATTGATGTTATTTTTAGTCATAGTCAAGGAAATAACTCTTATGTAGAACAGCAACTGAATCAACAATTTTTAGATCATTTAAAAAATCAAAATTCAGAAGGGGTTAAATATCAAAAAAATTTACGAAAAGGACATATTTATACAAAATGGCAATGGTCAAATACTTGGAATTTTTTGAAAATGCTCTTTGAAAAAGTAGGATTTTTACTTTTTATCATTATTATGAGTGGGTTTATGATTAAGTTAGGAGAATTATTACACAATATTATCTTAGTTATTAACGGGAAAGATAGGATTATTTATTTGTCTTCACCCCTTCAATGGTTACTTCCTAACTGGCATTGGCGTAATATTTTAGAATTAGTTTTAGTGTTGGGTATTTTTATTTACCAAGGATGGCAGTTAAGTCGCGTTAAACATATTTATATTACTCAATATTATCTGAAATTTTTAATTGACAATAAAATGATTGATAAGATAAAAACGTCAGATATAGAAGCATCATTACTAATCAATAATACTCATTCAGATATTTTAATTATAGGAGAAAATAAAGTAATCAATATTGCTTCATTTCAACAAGAAAAACTAGCTCAAATATTTTGGGCTTATCTTGATGAAGCCATTAATAAGTTTCAGCAAAAACCGCCAAACCAAGTAAGCAATGAACTCGAATAAGAAAGAAAAGAAGGAAACTAGAAGTGAACAAAAACAAGTTAATCATGTTATTCTAAATAATTTAAAGGTTATCTAGGATAAATTATCTCAACCATGAATGTAGTGGATCGTGTTCGTTTAGGGTTAGCTGTCGGTGTGGCAAAAACTATCACTGCTGCGGTTCGTTTCTTGGGTTTAGGGGCTGCTAGTGTCTTACCTGGGGCTATTTCTCGTCGTTTTCATCCTAAACTGTTATCCTTACTCTGTGAACAAGTCAAACAAGGGGTTATTTTGGTGGTAGGAACCAATGGCAAAACCACCACTTCCCTACTATTAAGAACCATTTTAGAAGACCAAAATTATCAAGTTACCCACAATGAAACAGGGGCTAATTTAATTAATGGCTTAGTCACCGCTTTATTGGGAAATACTAACTTAGTTGGCACGTTAACCGCAGATTATGCCATCTTAGAAGTAGATGAAAATATTGTGCCACTGTTGTTAAAAGACTGTCAACCGAGGGTTATTTTAGCCCTCAATTTATTTAGAGATCAATTAGATCGTTACGGTGAAGTTGATGCCATTAGCCAACGGTGGCAAAAAGCGATCGCTCCTCTTTCTCCTAATACTGTTATTATTTTAAATGGTGATGATCCAACGCTTTCTTATTTAGGACAACAATTAAAGCAAAAAGTTCGTTACTTTGGTCTTTCTGAACCTAATTTATATTTAGAGGAAATACCTCACGCTGTTGACTCGATCTATTGTCCTAGTTGTGGTTATCCTTTAACCTATCAAGGGGTGTATTTATCGCATTTAGGGGATTATTTTTGTGAAAAATGTAACTTTCAAAAAAGTTCATTAGACATAAATAGTCAAGATTGGCCACAAATTCTGATTGGGGTTTATAATAAATACAATACCTTAGCTGCTGGATTAGTAGCCGAAGAATTAACCATTGAAAAAACTGCCATTTTTCAGACCGTTAAAAACTTTAAAGCAGCCTTTGGCAGAGCCGAAGAATTAACCATTGAAGGTAAACATATTCGTATTTTGTTATCTAAAAATCCAGTGGGTATGAATGAAACCATTAGAGCCGTTAATAACATCAAAAAAATGGGTAAATCTTCAACTACTTTATTGGTTTTAAATGATAGAATACCTGATGGAACCGATGTGTCTTGGATCTGGGACGTGGACACAGAACCTTTGGTTAAATTAGGGGGAAATTTAGTGGTTAGTGGTGATCGCACCTATGACATGGCCTTACGTCTCAAATATAGTCAAGAAACTCTAGCAAATAAGAATAATCATGTTAAACTAATTATTAAGGAAAATTTGAAAGAAGCCATACAAACTGCCTTAAACCTGACAACAGAGGAGGAAACATTACACATTGTTCCCACTTATTCAGCTATGCTAGAAGTCAGAGGTATCTTAACAGGTCGTCAAATTTTATAATGTTAATAACTTAATGATAATGTCTTCTTTAACTATTGGGGAAAAACCCAAATAATATGGGGAAAAATAAGCATTCATGTGGAGAACTCAAAGTAACGATTGATGGTTAAATCAGCCTTAGAAAAAATCTGTTACCGTGATAGCAGACAAAACTAGCGAACTATGCTAACATCTGGGTTAAACTCACAGAAATACCTTAAAATAAACTATGGGCAAGGTTCTGGTGTTAAATGCGTCCTACGAACCGCTCAACATAACCAGTTGGCGAAGGGCTGTGGTTCTATTGATCAAAGGCAAAGCGGAACAACTGGAAAACAATGAGCGATTAATCTATGCTGATTTTCCCCTTCCTTCAGTCATTCGATTACGCCATTATGTGCGTGTACCTTATAAAGAGATTCCCTTAACACGCCGTAATATCCTAGAACGGGATCGCCACACTTGTCAATATTGTCGCTACAAAGGAGAACAACTCACCCTGGATCATGTGATTCCGCGATCGCGCGGTGGAGGAGATACTTGGGAAAACCTGGTTACCGCTTGTGTTCGTTGCAACGTTAAGAAAGGGAACCGTACCCCAAAAGAAGCACAAATGAACCTGCGACATCAGCCACGCCGTCCCTATAGTAGTTTACAGTTTGAGTTAGTTAAGCATACGAGAGGCAATCTTAATCAAGAGTGGCGTAAGTACATTATTGGCATTTAAGCAGGTTGTCCATCAATATCAGCCACTTGGAACCCCATTTCACACTCATAGACCTGTGGTTGTCGAGTATCCATTTTATCGAGAGAATGACCACAACCGAGTTTTCCGTGGTGCCATCTTGGTGTGCCTTTTTGATCGGCGAGTAAACAGCCGGGACAAACTTGATTGACAGATAAAATATTATCACGGGTTAAGATAACTAGCATATTAAACCTCTTCTGGCTTCTCAACGGCCTCAACTCTATTTTAAGGCGCATTATCCTGCATTTTAGTCGAGGATGTAAATTTCGACATCTATTGTAATTAAACGTAGCAAAAAAAAATCAGAAAACTTGTTAACCAAAAGACAATCTTGTGCTACTATAAATAATTGTCAGTGAAAAAAGCTAACTTTAGCTTCTGACCTGGCGGGGGCGTGGCGGAATGGTAGACGCTACGGACTTAAGTAAAATTGAGCCTTGTTAGAGAAATCTTACAAGTGTAAGCTCTCAAATTCAGGGAAACCTAAGTCTAGTGTAATAGATAAGGCAATCCTGAGCCAAGCTAAAGCCGAAAGGATTTAGAAGGTGCAGAGACTCGACGGGAGCTACCCTAACAGATGAGGCTGAGGGTAAAGAGAGAGTCCAATTCTCAAAGCTAAGATGATGCAGTAGCGAAAGCTACAAGGGAATGAAAATCCGTTGACCGCAAGGTCGTGAGAGTTCAAGTCTCTCCGCCCCCATGTTGTAGAAAATCCCCTTTATCCCTGATTTAGACAGCCATCCTAATTGGTGGTAAGTAAAGCGGAAAAATCTTAAACCTAAAAAGCCGTGAGCGAGAGTTAGCCAGTCCGTTTTAACGGCTGGCAGTGGAGCGAACGGGGACGGCGCTCACAAGGTGCGGAATTCGATTCCGCACA
>JASJDW010000178.1 GCA_030064955.1 Crocosphaera sp. | reverse complement strand
CTATAGAAAATGATGTTTCTTCAGAAGAACAAATAGAACATAACTTGCCTTCTATTGCTAATACCATTAAAGCTTATACAGAATATACATTAAATGCGTTTAAACAAGTTGACAACGCAAATATTGATAAAGTTACTTTAGAATTTGGTATAAAAGTGATGGGGAAAATAGGTGTTCCTTACGTTACAACTTCCGCAGATAGTCATTTAAAAATTACAGTAGATAATTTTTCTATTTATTCTAAATCAAGCTTAATAGTATCAATTAACTTTTCAAGAAAAGAATAATAACAATTTCTTAAATTATGTAAAGATTTTCCAGAATTTGTGTTTAAAACCTCATGCTCAAATGAAGGCTTTGATATAATAGATTTTGTGGAAGGGTAATTAACAACTTTTCTCGACCCTGTTATCCTATACAGAACAGAGGGGTAATTAAAAATGGCTGATTTAGAAATATATCGTAATTCTATTGAAACTGTGTTAGATAAATTATCTCAGGAAATTTTGCAAAGATGTAAGATAGAAACTGAAATTATGGTACATAATGGAAGGACTGATTATAACCTTATTGTTGTAAAAAAAGAGGATTATTTAGTATAAAAGACCAATTCTTACCCGATATTTTGATTAAAATTAGTATAAAAGAAGAAAAAGTTTTTATACAACAAAATTTTACTGATATAAAAATTGAAGAGGAACTTCTTGAGGAAATTATTAAAGAAATCAAAAAAGTTGAGAGAGAACACATAATACCAGTCCCAGATATAGAGTTGGATAGAAGAGAATACATAATACCCGTTTCAGATATAGAGTTAAATAAGAATTATGTTATAGTCAAAAAGAAATCCTTATACAGTGGTATGAAAACTTTTTTTTAATTGTTTCAAGGAATATTAAAAACTATATTCTTGATGATTTGCCTAGATTTTTTAGTATATTAATAATAATATTCGTAATTTTTATTTTGTGTTTGGATAATACTGATATTTCTTTAATCGGAGGACAAGATGAAAAAACATCTACATCTACACCTATAACTGTTTCTACTCAAGAGAGATATATATCTAATAAGAAAACAGAAGTAATATCAATATCTCAGGATGGAGGTAAGGAGATAAGTGAATTTATAATCACTTCAACTAATGGAGTTTTCTTAAGAGAGAGTTATAATGATATAAATTTTTTGGGTAATAATAAACCAGCTAAAAAAATTTGTGCAATAGAAAAAGGAACAAAAATACATATTCTAAAATTAAAAAGAATACCCAATAATGAACTATGGTATAAAATCTACATAATTGACAGAGGAAAAGAATATAAAGAAAGGAAAATTATATATGAAAAAAATCCAACTAAAACTAAAACCAAAAATGGAGAAACCAAAACCGAAACTAAAGCTGAAACTACATCCGAAAAGGAAAATGGAGAAACTAAAGCCAAAACTGAAAATAGAGAAGACAAAACTGAAACTACAGAAGATATGTCGATTATGAGTCCAGAAGAGAATTGCCCTCTTCCACCAATCATAACAACAGGATGGATAATTGGACAATATGATTATGGTGATAATGAAAGAAAAACAATTAATATTAATGTTGATGAAAAAATCAAAAATCCACCAGATAAATTAATTGAAAAACAATCATATTGGGAGCGTTTTCAATCATGTTTATTTTGTATAAAATTCTATCAATTGTTTCCCATGAGTTTAGGAATTATCGGAGGTTTTCAATTGTATTATTATGCAAAGTCAGGGGAAAACTCTATTTTATTTTGGAACTATTTAAAAGCTAAAGGTGTTTTATTATTTTGTATTAGCTTATCTGCTATAATTTTTGTAGATTCTTATGGAAAGCGATTAGATTGGTACAGTAGATACCCTCGGCCTGATGACGAAGATTTATCCTGGGGTTTATTAGGACAATTGGTTCACGATTTGCTCAGTATTTTCTTTAATATTGATGATTTCTTTGGTAATGTGGCAGCAGGATTTATGATTACTTTATTATTTTTGAAGTTCTTTCCTATGAATAAGGATTGATAAACCGAAAACCGTTCTCAACTCCTCATTTAATTATAAGGTGGGCATTGCCCACCCTACGGCTTAACGACGCAGACTAAACATCATGTCACGGGGAAAGGTAGTCGGATTACCATTACTTTCTAACCGTCGACGTAACTGTTGTAATTTAGCTTCTTGTTGGGGTAAATTATCCACTAATTGATAGGGTAAAATCTTTTGTTCCATCGCAAAACTCCCTAGCGTTCCGGCCGCAGCACCAACAGACCATTCAAACCCGTGTACCCGATAAGCAGCAGCAGCAATATGACTGGTGGCAATACTCTTCCCTGATACAATCAAATTATCCACTTTTTGGGGAATTAACGCCCTTAACGGTATTTGTGCTGGATGGGCCCCACCATGAGCAACACGCACCTCTTTCCGTTCGCGGTTTCCAGGTTTTTCAGGGGGAGATAACACCATACAAGGATGAAAATCAATCATATATTGTGCAACCCCTACTGAGTCAGGATAAACTGTTGCATGGGTGCGTCGTGTTACCAGATAGGAGGGACGATCATTTGCAGTGACAAATTTGGATTCTAAGTTAGCAATGGTTGACCAAACCAATTGATACATGGGACGGGGTAAGGAAGTACGATAAAAATCGTGCCAATAATCTTTAGTGGAGATATCGATCTCATTGATAGCAAACCCTTCGGGATGATCGTAAGAAGGTCTACCGATAATGCGTCTTCCCTCTCGAATATAAGGGTATTTAGATAACCCGTGACTGGTTCCCATGGGAGAATCTAACCCTTGTAAGAAACGATGGTTAGGACTGGGCCGTTTAATTCCATATCCTAAGCGGGAATCTGTGGTTCCGGACACTAACCAATGATAAAACCCCCTGGAAATTTCTTCCCCTTTGCGTAGGGTTTCTGTTCGGAGTCCCCCTTTCCAACCTCCTGGTTCGAGTTGTCCTGTTTGTTCGAGTTGTCTACGACTATAAACCAGGTTATCTTGAGAGGTTCCAGGTCGGTAATCATTACCCCATAACCAGTTTTGCATGGAAATGTCCCCTGGTTGGGGTTGATGTACTTTCATCGGTCCGACTCTGACTAATTTTCCTGGTTGGGGAGTCCAAATGCGTCGATAGGTAAATACTAAGTCAAAATAGGCCAGTCTGCGATCGCTGTCGTAACCGTAGTAGGGTTCATACTGTTCATAAAAGGAGGGTTTCGTCTGCGGTTGAGGGGTTGCTGTCCGTTCCATCGCAAACGGATAGGTAAACCCTTGTACACAGTAGGGATCGCCGTTTTCCGTGGGGGACGAGGGGTTAAGATGGTCACGGGGATCGAGTCCTAAACGGTAAGGAACGTCCGCTAAAGCGATGATTTCCCCCGTTTCTGTTGCTTCTATGACAAACCAGTCTGTGGGACTTCCTTGTTTAGATTTAGATTCGAAGCGAATAATTTTTTTGTTAAACCGTTGAGAGTTTTCGTAGCTATAAGCGTCTTCAATGGTTTTAGAAAGGGGTTCTTTATTGAGGTGAGAGGTTCCACTTTTGGGACTGTGTTGAATAGCGATCGCACTTTTAATTAATTTTCCATCTTCACTTAATTCGACTTCTTTAATCACTGTTGAAGGAAACCATTTTAATGTTCCTCTTCCCCATTGTGCAGCTTCTTTTAACTGTTGATGCAATAACTGATGACCATGATAGGGAATAAAACAACTTTCACTAACCCAACACTCTCCAGGGTTTTGTCGATTGTACAGACGAGCAATATTCTGTCTTAATGTATTGTATCCTCTCGGGAAATGTTGTTGCGATCGCTGTTGTTTTCCTTCATCTAACGCTGAGGTTCCTTGTGAGGATATTTGTCCCCCAACCCAATCGGTAATTTCTGTTAAACAAACAGTTTTTCCTGCTAATAAACCCTCATAAGCTGCTGCGGAACCGGCTAACCCGGCTCCCACGATTAACATATCACAATTGACGGTTTCTTGAGCATCACGGGAATTAGCTAAGGTTGGTAAGGCTGTTTCTAAACTTATTATTCCTAAAGATAAGCCAATAAAAATATGTTTTAATGGCTTTATTTTATTTTTTACTTTTTGAAAAAATAATTGTCTATTTTTGTTTTCTTTTTTCTTTAGTTTTTCCATAATTTCCATTGAGTGTGTGAGTGTAGTAAGTGAGATGATTAACTATTATGAAGATAGATAGCTAAGCATTTATTTTTGTTGTGTTTTGTTCTTTAAGTTTAGGAATAGTCTTACTGAATAGTGCAATCTTTTAAGTCTTTTTTCAGATTCTTGAGAAATGATCTTATAAATCAATAATTATCTTTACCAAGTCAATGGTTTGTATGAATTTTTGTTGATTTTAGTATTTTTTAATGGATTAATTATGGTTGATTTTGTATGATCACTTTACGATTCAAAAAGTTACATAACTGATGATTTTTTCATATCTTGATTTGTCACTTTGATAGAATTACTATCAATTTTTGCTTTCTCTAAATAATCCTTAGTTTTAATAATAGCTTCTAGTTCACTCAGTCTAGATTCTAAATGTTTTATTTGATCTTGGTTATTATATACAAGAGAATCTATATTCCCTTTCTCAAAGAAAAAAGTAGAAAGTATTTTATCCATTGCTTTTGATTGGTTTAATCTTTCCTTTTGACAGTATTCACGAAAAGCTTCATAAACAGAGGGACTTAGATAACATTGGACTCTATTTCCAGTTTTGTTGGTGGTATCCATAAGACGATTGAACTATGAGGGATGATAATCTAAGTTATTTTTATGATGCCCAAAACACCCCAAAAATTAACATAATTTCCCATTTTATATAAAATTTGAATATTTTTATATTTTGGTAACTAATAAAAATGACTCAAATTCAAGTCAATATAATTACGGAATAGATAGTTTCGGTATGAGAATTGCTAAGTAATTACCGATCATCCAATAAATATAACTTTTTGACCAGTTTTTTATAATTTTCTCTTAAGGTAAGGACAGACAATACTTACAAACTCATACTCCTGATGACTACAATATCTACACGAGATTATCGAGACAAAAACCTAGACACAACTAAAGAACACTTAGTCATAAATAATGACAACGTGCAAAAACAACAAATATCAACAACAGACCAAACTATCGAACTGCAAAAAAAAGCTCTGTCAATTCAAACAATCCATCTTGTAATCTTTGCTCTTTCGGTATTTTTACGAGTTTTACCGATCGCTTCTCTCGCGGTGCCTAACATTGAATTTGATAGAACGGTAGAATTCCAATTACTTACTATTGAACTCAGCGATAGTCAACTTAACCAAAAGTAAATTTTTACTCATATCTTGCACCTTCTTGAAAATTAGCTGTGGTGAGAGGAGACAGAGAACAATAGAAGAAAAACAGAGATTTATCCTGAGTGTAACTGTTTGAGAATTAATTTTCTGGGTTGTTTCTTGAAGTTTTGCTGTACTGGTGCAAGAAGTGAGTTGACAAATGAAACTGTCTAGCGTTACCGTTAGACAGTCTTGTTTTTTACAAAAACATACTCGCTTTTTTTACCTTTTCAATTTCCCTGTTGAATCCTATCCATATCTAATATGACAAATAATACAGACTCATCTAAACAGCTAAATCTGAGTATTTCTCCCGAACTCTACGCACTTTTGGAAAAATTAGCCGAAAGTAATGATACAGATATTCCTAACGTTATTATAAATGGTATCGCACTCTTTGGTATTGCTGAAGACGCTAAACAAGAAGGATATACAATCGGAATTATTGACGGTGATACAGTCATCAAAGAGATTGAAATTGATTTAACCTAAATTGGAATATCTATAAACATTCTCTCCTGACTCGGAGACTCCTGACTCCTGTCTCCTAACTCCTAACTCCTTTAAGCAACTCTAGGAGGTTTTTTACGTCTCAAGAAGGTAACTGAGACTAATGACATATAAACCTACTAAAATTATGCCGCGTCCAACCTCTCGTCAACCAAAAAGAATTGCACCTCGTCGAATTAACCATAATGAGAAATCAGTTAATCTCGTTTCACAAAGAGGAAAAAATAGTAAAGTAGAACTATCAAGGAATCCAAATACCACTCAGTCGAGAAAACTGCGTCCCAACGGGTCAAAACGTTCTCCTAACCTCTTAGTTCGGCTTTTCTTGTATATTTTACGCATTGGTATTATGGGGGTTGGTATTGGAGCGATCGCAGGAACCACCTTAACTATTATTAATCCTCAAGATATCTTAGCAGCTTACATCAAAGCTTCTCAATTAATTAAACCGTCCCTAGAAGAAACGAAAGAAAAGAAACCAGAAAAAGTAACCCCGAAAAGTTCTGCAAGCGTTCCTGTCAGTAAAGAATTAACTGCACTCAAAGAAAAAATACGAAAAATTGATGCTAAATACCCCAATGTTAAACCGCAAGCTTGGTTTATTGATTTAGATAATGGGGCGTATGTTACTTATAATGGCACACAACCCGTTCCTGCTGCTAGTACCATTAAAATCCCTGTATTAGTCGCTTTTTTTCAAGAAGTTGATGCAGGAAATATTCACCTTGATCAAATGCTAACAATGGATAAAGAATTGATGGTTAGTGGTTCAGGAAATATGCAATATATGGAGGTTGGTAAGAAATTTCCAGCCATTGAAGTGGCCACTAAAATGATTGTGATTAGTGATAATACGGCGACTGAAATGTTAGTTAAACAGATGGGCGGCAAAGAAGTTCTTAACGAACGTTTCAAAGAATGGGGGATGAAAAACACTGAAATCAATAATATTTTACCTGATTTAGAAGGAACCAATAAAACCAGTTCAGAAGACTTAAGTAAACTGTTAGCAAGAGTAGAAAGAGGAGATTTAATTAGTGCAAGATCCCGCGATCGCCTCATTGCTATTATGGAAAAAACACGCACCCGAACGTTACTCCCTCAAGGATTAGAAAAACAAGCTAATATTGCCCATAAAACAGGGGATATCGGGACAATTATTGGAGATGCTGGTATTATTGATATGCCCACAGGAAAGCGTTATATTGGAGCCGTTTTTGCGGAAAGAGCTTATGATGATCCGGCGGGACGTTCTCTCATTCAAGACATTTCTAGAACCGTGTATCAACACTTTAAATTCTATCAACCTCGTCCTGTTCCCAAAACCATAGAAAAGAAACCAGAAAGCCAATCTGAATCTTAAGACTTAGAAAATATATTAGGCCATAGCGACTTTAGAGGAGATTCATCTATAATAGAGGAAATTTCTTGAACTTGTTGGGGAGTCAATTGCTTTTGCCATTTTGATAAACTATTCTTAGGGTCACGATATGTACTGTAATATTGTGATTTTACAGATTGATCTAAAATTGATTGTCCAGATGTTGAAGCTTTTATAAAATCTTGAGTTGTTTGCCCAAGTTCCCAACCAAGAAACTCAAAAATTTCTTCTGTTTTTTCTAAAGGATTTAGACATAGTTCCTCGTAGATAACCACTAAGCTAGGTGTATAAGTTTGGCTGTAGGCGGTTAAAATTTCTGCCTCAATAAGCCAACGTAAAGCTTCAAATTCTGTTACTGTTAAGTCGTCGAGGTGGTCACGATATTTTTTAAAGGAATCACCCATGGGACTATCGATGATTTGTTGAAGGTATTTTTTGACTTGAAGTTGGCTCCAAGTTCCAAAAACCCCTAGAGATCGGCCTTTCAGTAACGAAGCGATATTTGCAAAAGGATTACGAATAATTATAATTAGGTGTGGTTGCAATACTTCAAGCAATTGTGGTAAATAAAAATAGCCTGGTGGTGTACCAAGGGTTACATCCTTAATTACCACAGGATGCTTAGAAGTTAGTGGGAGATATCCATACCATTCATAGAGAAACTGTAACCATTGTATTCTTCGGGCTAGTCCTCTAAATATCTTCAACAACAGTTTATTCTGATTAAGAAAATACTTATTTCCTTGAGGTTGATTATCGACCGTAATGTAGCAATGACGACAAATTCGTTCAAAAGACAAAAGTTGTGTTTTTCTATCCGTAGCTTCTAAATTTTCTAGCCAAGGGTAATAGGGAGATTTTTTACTTGGAGGAAAAGGCTCATTTTTATAGCAAGAATACTCATAACTATCCAAAATTTTAGCTAACCAGGTTGTTCCCGATCTGCCTTTACCCAAAAGTAAAACATAATTTAATGAAGAATCATTCATAATAAATCTGATTGAGTGAAAATAAGCTAGAAAAACCAAAGACTACTTATTTTTTTATATTATCATACTTTTTATTACTCTTTTATTATGAACAGAATCTTTGATTTTTATTCCTCTTGTCTTTAGATTAGAAAATGTCCAGTAACGTTGATTATTTTAATAATCTTTAACTATCTTTAAAAAGCAGCTTCAATATACTCTAATAAAGTCAGTTGATAGCCTTGCCATTCCAGAGGTTTTCCCATTTCAATAACAAAATTGGAATCTTGAGAAAAACGATGATGATAAGGTCTATGCTGAACTAAAGCCACATCAAAACGACAAGAAAAGTCTGAAAATTGGTTATATTCTCCTAAAAAATAATTGGCTGTTTGTCTTATTTTTACTTGTTTTTGAGGGGTTACTGCTAAAATCCCATCGTGATCCCAGTTTTGAGTTTTTCTAGTTTTGACTTCCACAAAAATGATAGTATTACTGTTATGATGGTGAGCAATAATATCAATTTCTCCCCAAGGCGATCGCCAACGCTCCTGTAGAATCTGCCAACCTTGGGAGATTAACCATTGAGCTACAAATTGTTCACCAATTTTGCCGATAGAAGTCATCGAATTACGGTAAAATAACAATTATTGTCAGATCAATCAATTTATAGATTATGACTAAGATAAACAATCATCAAACCATCTTGACAGTTTGCTTTGTTTTACTATTATCAACTATCGTTTATTTTTTCAGCCCCGTTGCTCCTGTTTGGGGTGTTAACTATACTAAACAAAATTTAGTTGAACAAGATTTTTCGGGTCAAGATTTACGAGACTCAGATTTTGAACACGCTAACTTACGGGGTTGTAATTTTAGCCATGCTAATTTACAAGGGGTAAGATTTTTTGCTTCCAACTTAGAAGGAGCAAATTTTGAAGGAGCAGACTTAAGATATGCTGATTTAGAGTCAGCTAGATTAGTTAGAGTTAACTTTACCAATGCGATTTTAGAAGGAGCATTTGCCACGAATACCTTGTTTAACGGAGCAATTATTGATGGAGCAGATTTTACCGATGTTTTGCTTCGTTTGGATACGGAAAAAAAGTTATGTGAGATAGCAACAGGAACTAATCCCATAACAGGAAGAAATACAAAAGACACATTGTTTTGTCCATAAGATTTATTTGGGTTTTGAGGATGATCGTTGAGTACAAAATTTAAGCTTTTTTAAAGACTCTTTAATTTGACCATCCACCGAAGCTAATTTATAAGCTAAGCAGGAACTTTGTTGTTGACATCGATTACAGAGCATCATCTCTAGTAAGTTCAATTCAGTTCAAATACAATGGTATCTTAATTGGTGATTTGCGCGAGTATTCTGGGACACTTAGAAAACTGGTTTTAGTGATTCAAAACAACTTGGTTCGATATAACTGACATCTTGCACCAAAATAAATAAACTTAATAAACCTGAGTTCAGGATAACAAAATCTAGCGAAGAGTCGGGAATAGGGAACGGGGAACGGGGAATAGTTAATAGTCAAAAATCAATTATTAGAGGTGTTAGCATTAATTTTTGATATATATAGCATTTCCTGGACTCATGAGGTACACCTAATATTCAACTCCTGAACTCCTAAAACTAGAAAACTTTGTACCTCACAAGTATGGGAATTGCTATAGCATTTCTTGGACTCATGAAGTACACCTAATATTCAACTCCTGAACTCCTGAACTCCTGAACTCCTGAACTCCTGAACTCCTGAACTCCTGAACTCCTGAACTCCTATAATTACTTCAATCTTAACCTCCTGCCTCGCCCGAAGGGCTGTTAAAACAACCATTCTAAGTCTAAATTAGCAGCAACATGGGCTAATTTAGTAATATCTTGGGTATTTTCTAAATAAGGGATGATACCTAAAACAGAGGTTTGTGTTAAAGACTGTATGAGAGAAGTCGGGATAAAATCAATCATTTCTTGCTCAGAAACGGGACTAGCGCAACTAAAAATAATCCCTTTTAGATTAACCTTATATTGACCGGCTAAAGCCACATTAGCAACCGTTTGAGCGATCGCCCCTAACTTGACTGGAACCACTAAAACCGTAGGTAAACGCCATTGGCCTGCGAGATCTGCCACAGTTAACTCCCAGGTGACAGGAGATCCCAACCCTCCCAGTCCTTCTGCTAACACGAAGTTTTTGCGCTGTTGCAGGTCATTTAACCCTTGCCATACCTGATCCAATGGAATTGGGCGGTTCTCCCGTTCAGCAGCCACAGGAGGGGCAACAGGGGTATCATACCGTAAGGGGTTCACCACCTCCACATTGGGAAATAATTGTTGATACTCCTCAACATCCCCTATACCGGTTTGCAGTAACTTGATCACCCCTAAAGACTTAGTGGGGTGATAGGTTTGCCAATAAGCAGCTAAAGCGGAGGTGACTACGGTTTTACCTACTTCTGTATCGGTTCCAACTATTAATAAAGTTGTCATGTTAATCTTTTCGTAAAGCAGCGATCGCTTGTTTGGTCTGTCCTTGGTCTAACTTTCCATCTTCGCATACTTCAAAGGTTTTTTGACAAGCTTCGGGCCAACGTAACAGTTGTAAACAAAGATCGGCGATCGCTTCTCGACTGACTTGACCTTTTAAGTTATCCCCTTGCTCAACAATTAAGGCTTTATTTCCAGGGTTCTCCGTTAAGGCACAAGGCCGAATAATGGTATAGTTTAACCCACTTTGACGCAGCACATCTTCCCCTTTTAATTTCCAGGTGAGAATACCACCCAGTTGATCGTTCATTTTCACTGCTGGAGGTTGGTCTTCTAGGTTAATATCAGAACGGCCTGGACGAGTGACCCCCGCAGAACTAATTAAAATAAATTGTGGGGTATTAACTTTGCGTCCATAAGCTTTAATGGAACTGACTTCTAGGCGAAATAAACCAGGGGAAAATTTAGGGTTTAAAGCACCATCGTACTCGAATTTTGTTTGCATTAACTGCATAGAGTAGACGCAACTGGGATCAAACTGACCCATTTCTGGTACGGTTTTGGCGCGAAACACGGGTATTAACTCAGAGAAGGGAATACGAACTGTTGTGGGCATATTATAGAAGGTATCAAAGGAATAACTATATCCCACACCATCCCATTTTCCTTCACAACGAATGATAAATTTATAGCGTTTGCCGTCTCCTTGTACGTTTAATTCTATGCCTTCATAATCAGATAAATCTAAGGGTGAGGGAAAATTTTTGGTTCTTACGGAAGCAAATCCTCCATTATTAGCGGTGGAAACGTTACCAGAAAATACTGCTTTATGTTGTTCTAAGCGAATACTACTTTCACTCACCCCTCCCATCACCACGTCATCCACTGCACCCCAGGTATCTTTTATTGCTTCTGTAGGATGGGTAAAATCAAATAATAATTTTGTGTCAGATCTAATATATTTTTTAACCACCTCAACTAAATTTTGCATTCCTAGATATTCCACTTGTTGGGGACTATCCACCACTTGAGGCATATAGAACTTGGTTCCTTGGTAATATTTATCTCGGTTAGGAGTATCTCCTTCTATTGGTTGAACACGGGTTCCCACACAAGAGATCACTGCTGAAACATTTTCCAAGAGTCTTGGGGTTAAGGTTTCGGGACGAGTAACATCCCCTTGAATCAGTTCTACCCTTTCATCAAAGAGATTTTTGGCCGCTTCTTTATCCCGTACTAAAGCACGGACGTAATAATTCTGTGATAATAAACGACGAACCACACGCTTACCTACGCCTCCTGTGGCTCCTGTAACTAATATAATACCCATAGTGCTATTTTGTTGTTTAGGTGATAGGCAATCTCGAAGAGATCCGCGTAGCGGGTCGCTTGGCTTAAACAGTTTTTGTAGACTACTCACCAAAGGAATTAACTCGAAGTTATTTAGTGTACTAATAAAACGTCCTAAATCCCAAGATTGCCGCTTTTTTTCACTCATTCTATTATCCCCTAGATGTTGCTCTTTTACCAAGATAACAATTTTATTAACCTGATGTAAAACTGACATCTTGCACCAAAACAAATAAACTTAATAACCATAAAAAAACAATCAATTTTTAATAAGTTAGCCCTTCAACTTCGCTCAGGGCTAACACCGAGCGAAGTCGAGGTGTTAACATCAAAATAAAACACTAGAGCAGTTTTCAGATCAATAGATTAACGATCAAAATACAAATTCTCCCCACACTCCCCACCCCTCCCACACTTCCCACACTCAACTTAACTAGAATATTGATACACCCAATTGAAAACCG
>JASJDW010000177.1 GCA_030064955.1 Crocosphaera sp. | reverse complement strand
GAACATTAAGCACCAGTTTTGTAGGGTGGGCAAAGTTTTCTAATTTACGGGTAGCCCAGATAAATCTCTGAATTTGCCCACCCTACGGTCTTAAGATTTTATTTATAAACAGTCTTTAACCCTTTAACCAGACAAATAGAAAATACCCTGAATTAAGCCGTTGTTAACCAACTTTTTTGTTTCTAGTGATCGCAACGTCATGATACAAAAATGACTCTTTACTCAGACAAAATACTCAACTTTACAGACTGATTATCCTCTAACGCATCGCTACTACGAGACACATACCGTTCCCCTGGCCGCAAACCCCCCAAAACTTCCACTTGGCCGTCAACCCGTTCCCCTAACCTTACCCTTCTCTGTGTCACTGTTGCATTCTCCTTGTCTCCTGTCACCACAAACACTATCCCCCGTCCCCCTGTCGTTCCTTGTAAAGCAGTTTCAGGAATAACAACAGTTTGGAAACCTGTTTGACCAAAACTCACCCTCGCTAACAATCCACTGCTGATTTTTTGCTCAGGATTGGATAAAATAACCTCAATAGGAACCTGCCGACTGGTAGGATCGGCCGCAGGAGAAATATTACTGACCCGTCCCACTAAACTGTCACGGGGAAAAGCATCTAAACGTACCCTCACCGACTGGCCAACCCGAATATTAGCTAAGTCTAACTCAGAAACGGGAACCACCACCTTAACTTGACTAAAGTCCCCTAAACGCAAAATTTCGCCACCAGGTTGGACTAAATTTCCGGTTTCTATCACCCGTTGCAATACATAGCCTGTTATGGGAGAATGAAGCATACTGTAAGATAAGCGTTCCTGTTCTTGCTGAATTAAAGCTTGTTGAGCAATCACTCTTCCTTCTGCTGCTTCTACAGCCGATTGACGCACATTCACCTCTGATTGAGCGGATATTAAACTTTGTTGTGTGGTACGGTATTCAGTGCGGGCTAACTCTACTTCTCGTAAAGCGATCGCTCCTTCCTCATGCAATTCTTGTAATCGCGTTACGTCATTTTTAGCTTGTTCTAATCGCACTTTTGTCGATGCTACCTCGGAAATAGCTGATTTAACTTGTCCTTGGGCGCGGATCACCTCCGAGTTCAGGGCTGCTAACTCTGCTTGTGCTTTTCCTACTTCTGCTTGTAATAAATTATCATTTAATTGAGCTAATAATTGCCCTTTACTAACGCGATCGCCCACATCTACAGTTAATTCTAATAACTGTCCTTCTACTTGCGATCGCAAAGCTACCGTTTGCACAGGTTGGGTGGTTCCTATATATTCTCTAGTATCTCCGATAGAGTCGCTACGAGCGATCGCTACGTCAACAGATGGTATTGTTTCCTCAAAATTAGCGGTTTCTTCTTTTGCCTCGGTATCAGGGGGAATTTTACAGCCCACTGACCCTAACATTAAAATACTTACTAATATAAATGTAGCGTTAATGCGCTTTTTGATAACCATAAGGTTTATGGTGGTAATGTTCCCTGGTCATTTATAGCTTAACAAATCTTTGTATTTACTCATACAAGGTTTATTGAGGGTTTATTCAAAACAGGATAGAGATAGATTAAATCCTGGTAATATATCTTCTCCACTTAAATCGGTTGGTAACGCTTTAATTTCTACAGGTTGATTTTGACGATAAAGTTCTACTTGTTGTTGTTGAGGATTAATTAACCAACCTAACTGTAAACCACTATCAAGATATTCTTGCATTTTAGCTTGAAGATTGTCCAAAGAATCGGTACGAGAACGCAATTCTATGACAAAATCAGGGCAAATAGGGGGGAATTTTTCTTGTTCTTCTCGACTCAATGACTGCCAACGAGTTAAACTAATCCAAGCAGCATCAGGCGATCGATCTCCACCCTTTGGTAAACGAAATATAGTGGAAGAACTAAACACTTTTCCTAGTTGAGTTTGACGATTCCAGAGTCCTAAGTCAATGATAAAATCTGCTTCTCGATTACCACTAATTCCCCCAACGGGTGGCATAACAATTAATTCTCCTTTTGCAGTTCTTTCCAATTGCCAATCTTGGTTAACTTGACAAAGACGATAAAATTGTTCATCAGTTAGGTTAACCGTATCTAAGTTTAAAATTACTGCTGTCATAATTTAATTTTGCCCCAGAAATTACCCTAGTCCTAATTGTAGCCAATAAACAAGGGCTTAATATTATTAAGCCCCTACAAAGATTTATTAAACAATTAAGCTAATTTATCCTTTCTTTAATTAATCCATCTTGCATATCTTCTGAATAAAGACTCTCTACCTCTACACACAAAGCAGTTGCTACAATTAAACTATCCCAAAATGATAAGTTATATTTAGTTCTCAAAAAAGATGCTTTTTTTAGGATAACTGTGGTTAAATTAATAACATTACATTGTTCTTCAAATTCTTGAATAAGTTGATAGATATCCTGTTCTGCAAGGTTAGTTTTTCTCTTTAAGACAGAGCAAACTTCATTAATTACTTGTGTACTAATTATAATGCCTTTAGAATTAGTTAATGAGACTGCTATTTTACGTTTTCTAGAATCTTCTTGGGGATCAGGATCTTGATCAGCGAGAAAACGATATAACCAAATATTAGAGTCAATGAATATTTTTGGATCACTCATAATTATCTTTCATGTATTTCCTCTCTTGTTAATTTCTTTCCCCCTTTTACACTAATAGGATGATTTGCTAATTTATCCATTAATCTTGTTGTTTTACTTTCCTCGTCAACAGGATTAATAATAACCATGACTTTACTTCCTTCTTCAACTTGATGTTTGTATTCTTCTGGTATACCAATCATACCTTGTTTAACTTTTGCTTCAAATTTTACTGAATGTTCCATTTCCTTTGTTGATTTTTGTCTAAAAGTCATAAATATTCATTCCTATTATATAATTATCAAAAAGTTTATTCAAAAGTAGACAAAGATAAACTAAATTTTGGTAATACATCTTCTCCGCTTAAATCTGTTGGTAACGTTTTAACTTCTACAGGTTGATTTTGACGATAAATTTCTACCTGTTGTTGTTGAGGATTAATTAACCAACCTAACTGTAAACCACTATCAAGATATTCTCGCATTTTAGCTTGAAGATTTTCCAGCGAATCAGTACGAGAACGCAATTCTATGACAAAATCAGGACAAATAGGGGGAAACTTTTCTTGTTCTTCTCGACTTAAAGATTGCCAACGGGTTAAACTAATCCAAGCAACATCGGGAGAGCGATCGCCACCTTTTGGTAAACGAAATATTGTCGAAGAACTAAACACTTTTCCTAGTTTACTTTGACGATTCCACAACCATAGTAAACTAATAAAATCGGCTTCTCGTTCTCCACTAATTCCCCCAACGGGTGGCATAACAATTAATTCTCCTTTTGCAGTTCTTTCCAGTTGCCAATCTTGATTAACTTGGCAAAGACGGTAAAATTGTTCATCAGTTAGGTTAACCGTATCTAAGTTTAAAATTACTGCTGTCATTACTTAATTTTGCCCCAGAACTCACCCTATTCTCAATTATATAAATAAATTAAAAAATCGCTAATTTCTGACAATATTCTTTAAGCAAAGTAGCCACTTTTCCTGATAAAAGCAGACAACCCAAAAGATTAGGAATCGCTAAGGTTAATAACATCATATCGCTAAAATCAACTACCGCCCCTAAACTAACCACAGATCCAATAAAAATACAAGTTAAAAACAACAGTTTAAAAATCATTGAACTGGGTTGACCAAACACATAAGCCCAACATTGTTCCCCATAATAACACCAGGTAATCATGGTAGAAAAGCCAAATAAACAGATGATTCCTACTAACACAAACGGATACCAATCTATTACTTGACCAAACGCCATTGCTGCTAACGTAGACCCACTAACATTATCACCTACTGAGTCTCCATACATTCCCGTGGTAATAATCACTAAAGCAGTCACATTACAGATAATAATGGTGTCAATCAATGGTTCCAAGATAGAAACAATCCCCTCTTGGATGGGTTCTTTGGTCTTAGCCACTGCATGGGCGATCGCAGCCGATCCTAATCCGGCCCCATTGGAAAAGGCACTCCGTCTGATCCCTTGAATCAAAATACCGATCACTCCCCCTTCCATTCCAGAGGGAGAAAAAGCCTCCCTGAACATTAATCCAAATGCAGCAGGAATGGCGGTAAAATTGACCAGCAAGACCCATGAACAGCCCAAAAGGTAAAAAAAGACCATGATCGGCACTAACTTACTGGTAATCACACCAATGCGACTAATGCCCCCAATGATTACCAATCCCACCAACAAAGCCAAGATTAGACCATACAGCCAATCGTAGTTTTTAACTGAAGGAACCACCACCGCCAACGCAGCAAAGGATTGATTAGCCTGAAACATATTCCCACCGCCAATGGCCGCCCCTAAACCAGCGATACCGTAAAAAATAGCCAATCCTCTGCCTAATTTTTCTTGTCCCAACTCTTTTAACCCTTGAGATAGGTAATACATCGGTCCGCCGATAATGGTTCCGTCGGGGTTAATAATGCGATATTTTAAGCCCAACGTACATTCGACGAACTTATTAGACATCCCCAAGAAACCGGCTACTGTCATCCAAAAAACAGCCCCCGGGCCACCCATTTGGATAGCAATGGCAACGCCGGCGATGTTTCCTAGGCCAATACTGGCCGATAAAGCAGTAGCCAAAGCTTGAAAAGAGGACACCTCCCCTTTGATATCATCGCTTTGATCGTAGAAACCTAAAGCAATTTTAACGGCGTGTTTGAAGCCAATAATACTAATAAAGCCCATGCGTAGGGTAAAAAAAATCCCTCCCATGAGTAACCAGAGGATAATCACAGGAAAATGGGCAACTTCAAAAAAAAGTACCCGTTCAATGAGTGTGACGACACTCGAAAACAGGCGATCGATATTATCTAGAAATTGATTCACAAAATTAACGTAAAAAGCTACTACTTAGCCAAAAGATAAAAAAGATAGCAATCCCAATCACAGATTGACTCATTTCTCCAGGAAGATTAGCCCCTTGCAATAATTGGGTAATTCCCCATCCTAAACCAACCCCTAGGAATAATCCGGCCAAAGTCATTAATAAGGCGCGACCAAACTTATTTTCTTTGCGGTTCAGGAAATAAAGATTAGCAAAAACCCCCACTGCCAAAAGTAGGGAAATTAAAGAAGAATCCGCATTAGAAAAGCCAGCTATTAGGGCTAAAACTAGGAAAATGCCTGTCGGCCAAAGAATGTCATTAGAAGAAGGGGTATCGATAAACTGCTGTAACCAGGGAGGAGAATTATCTAAAGATAGGGACGGAGGTTTAGGGGGGGTTTCTCGCTGGCGTTCCGCAAAACGAATTTTATCTGGGACTTTAATTCTCCCTTCTTGACGTAGTTTCAGCCGTTCCATGATGATCGAATCGTAGGCCGCTTCGATGTCTTCAACGGTTTTCACGTCATTACTATATTCCTGTGTTAAACGTTGTTTCGCTGCTTGGATCTCCTCAAAAGAGGCTGTTTCGCTGACACCAAGCTTTTCATAAGGTGTTTGTTCACTCATCTAGAACCTCCTTCCATATTTCCTTCATCAAACCACTGAAGTCATTAAAATTATCATTTTGTTTGTCAAAATAGTTGACCCTTAAGGGTTGTTAACTATTGACAGAGATTTTGTCATCGATTATATCCTTTCTCAACAGAATTGGCTGGCACAACCATCAAAAGATTTTACAATGTTTCTCAGATTGATGCCTAACGTTTCTCTGTGTTTAGCTTTTTACATTGGTTTTATCGTTCTCCGTTGGAGTAGGATTGGCCATTTTATTTTCTTCAAGTTCTGCTTTCATAGTGACAGATTCTTCTAATTGTTGGGCTTCTCGTTTAAATTCATTTTCAAATTCTTTAGACGCATCTTGAAACCCACGAATGGCTTTACCCAGACTACGACCAATTTCGGGAAGTTTTTTCGGACCAAACACCAATAAGGCAATTACTAAAATTAAGGCCATTTCCGGTAGCCCAATGCCAAAGACATTCATAAGTTACTCCTAATTTTCCTTTCATTCAGTCTATCCCAATACTACTCAGTTGAGGTGTCATACTAGATCCGCTTTAGATAGTATAGTATCAAGCCTCGGAGCAGGGAGCAGGGAGCGGGGAGCAGGGAGAAAAAACATTACTCTACTAAAATAAGCGGATTTGGTATCAAACGTTTCCTATGGCGATCAAAAATAAAAAAACCCCGAAAGATCGGGGATAATGTAACTCAGGATCATGGTGATATGGTTCGTAGACTGTTCTCAAACGCCATCACTGTTCATCCCGAATAAGATACTTAAGGCTTAACCTCCCCAAGTAACGGTAAATCCGTCAAGGATTAGAGAAGAGTTGTAAATTTGGAGGATGATTAACAGGAAGACTAAAAATAAGCCCATGAAAACTCCCATTAAAGGGGTGGTTCCCCACCCAGGAACAACCTTCCCATATTCGGAATTAAGGGGTCTGAGTAAATCTCCTAATCGAGTACGTTGTGCCATATGTTTTTAATCGGTATCTATCTAAGACTTACAGTTTATCAAAGAAGAACCCCTGATGGTACATTTATTGGAAGAGACTGGGGGAGCAGAGGGAGCAGGGAGCAGAGGGAGCAGGGGGAGCAGGGGGAGACTCGGAGAAATCATTCATATATATTCCCCCCATCACCCCGTCACCCCGTCACCCTATCGCTTCCCACCCTTCCCACACTCCCCACCCTTCCCACACTCTGTACTGCTACTCATCCAAAGGAAAAAGACTGAGGAATTTTTCTAACTCAAACCAGTATTTCACAAAATATTCATTGGTTAAAGTGGTAACAAATTCAGAAAAACTGATATATTTTTCCCAAACTTCTTCTGTTTGAGCAACTTCTGCCGTTATTTCCCAAAGGGTTTCATAATATTCTTGTCTAGAAATTTCTCCTGTGTTTCTATACAAATTCAGTAATGTATAGTCAACAGCAATGGTTTCTTCAACGTTATAGAGGAGGGCTTGTAATTTAATATGGATTAAAAGGATTTCGATAGGTTGATAATTTTTCATAACTTAAACTTTTGAGCAAATAAAGCAGTAAATACGGGATTGACGATCTAGAAAGTTAGGGGTAAAAATAGAGATATTGATGTTAATTTAAAGAAAAAGTAGAGAATTTTCTTGAGTATTTTTCGGTAATTCTCAAAAATTTACCAAATTAATTTCAGTAATTTTTGGGATAAACCACAATAAGAATGTCCATACTTGATAGAAGTCCTTGTTAACTTCTATCAAGTATGGCAAAAGACGGCCTAATACCTATTAACCCTGGGATGAAATTTTGTATACTGCTTCCAGGGGAACCATTGCTCAGATTCAAGCTTTTCTTGTACATTGGAGATGAAAAACTGCTCAACTCTAGATACTTTAGACCATGGAACATTAGGAGAATAAATAGAAAAACTGCTCAACTCTAAGCAGAAATATAATCCTAACGTGATTGTACAAGCTTCAAAAAATTTTCCAAACATCTCACACCACCTCGTGACACTAAATCACAATTATTAAACTAGACTAGCTAGTCTAATTACTCTTCTACTGTATTACTACTTGATTGCTGATGACCGTGACGGGGTGAAACCCTACAAAGTGTCACACTGTTGGCGAACTTAATAAGAATTTTACCATTACTGTGATAATTGTCCCTAACAACGGCTATGAAAGTCTTATTTTTCCTAAAAATTAAGCAAAAAAACTCAGAAAAAGAAAATTATGGAGTAGTTGTCTGGCAACTGCTTCTAATGATTGTTTTCTCTGGAATAATTTCTTATTTAATCTTATTTACCCAACAAAGTAACCAGACTCCCATTGAATGCAGGGGACAGGATAAGAACAATGATGGATGGGTTAAATGTAGTGAAGAAAACATTAATCAAGAAAAAAAGTCAAATTCTTGAAAATTTAACCTAATGTCGGGCAGAATTCCCTAAAGTTCTATAACTTAGGGATGAATGACCGACCAAAATATTGAACCGCGTAGCGTCCTCATTTCTTAGTTTCTAGTCCCCCTGATTGGTTTTTGATATATTCTTTGACCACTTCTAATGGTGCGCCACCACAAGAAATTATACCTAACCGAATCATGCCATAGACCTCTTGCAAAAATATTTTATGCTATAATTAATTGCCCTTTTTTGCCTAAATTTATGTGACAAGCTACCCAGAATTTCCCTTTTTTTTGAATGAGGGAGTTTTCTGCGATCGCCGATTAAATTTCATCCTTAAAAATTGGCAAATTAAACAGGTTCAGCTAATGATTAAAAGCTCAACTAACTAGAGATTTAATAGATTTTTTTACAAATTAATTAGCCAGATCGTAGTTATGAAGTCCAGCTATTAAGTTCGCTCTTAATCCGAATCTCTTACCACGATTTCGATAAGGATAAGAGAGGATTTTAAAGATTTTTAGTCGTCTATTAATATGTTCGACAGTGATTCTTAATCGATTCAGTTGCCGATTAGATTTTTTCTCTTCTTTGGTTAACTTTTTTCCTTTCTTTTTCTTGATTGGGGTTTCACTTAATTGATGAATTTTCCCGATTCCTTGATAGCCTTTATCAGCAATAACTTTTATTAATATCCCAAATTTGACCCCACTATTTTTAAAGAGTTTAAAATCATGAGTTTTTCCTTTTCCGTTGACTAGACACACAATTTGACCAGTTTTTTGTTGAATTACTAATTGTGTTTTCAAAGTGTGTTCTCTTTGTTTTCCACTATAAAACTGTTTTTGTCGTCTTTTGGGTCTTTCAATTTGACTCTCCATGACATCCATAACTACTAATTCTTCTTCTGAATAACTTTGCCATAATTCTTTCTTTCCAGGCAGTCGTAATTGACGAGATTTTATTAATATGTTTTCAATTTTATGAACAATGCGGCAGACAGATGACTCAGATATTTTCCAATCTTTACTAATATGATAATAAGTCCTATATTCTCTCAGGTATTGAAGAGTCATTAAAATTTGGTCTTCAATAATTAACTTTGGCTTACGACCTGGTTTCTTTTTTTCTTTGTCTTTATCTTTGATAGTGCGAACCATCACGCTCAAAGTTTTTTTTAATCCCCATTAAACGCTTAAATTCACTTTGCTTTAACTTTTTGGCTTGCCAATATTTCATCGTTAAATCAATTTTATTGGATCAGTAATTGTCTTTAATAATTATACAACGATTCTTGTTTTAACACTTAATTAATTTTTGGGGATTAGGCGATCGCCACTATGAGAGTGGCGATCGCTTTACCAAGGGTGGCTATGCAAAAAATGAATAGCTCCTTATTCTACCACGAAAAACTTTTGCAAGAGGTCTTATGTAGAAAAAACGTAAGCGGTCAAGATAATGATAACGTCCATATCCTTCGGCAATATTTAATAATATACTCGTAGAAGCTCGACGTAATTGGTCACTCAAATTGTAACGTTCGTAATTGGGTAAACCTTCAGCTAATTTATAAGATGCTTTGAGGAGGATTTTGCTGTCTTGATAGAAATCTAAGGTTTCAAAACCACGTTCGACAACCTTTTCTTCTTCTTTCATTTTTCCCAATCTCCTATTCCTAATTCCCAGTTCCAAAACTTAACTGGTTGTTTCTATAATCATCATAGGAACATGATAAAAATAAGTAAAATGTGTTGGGAGAACTGAGAAACTGAGGTTTCTTAGGCTCTCTTTTGCTTTTTTGGCGAAAGCTAAGTTAGAAATTCACAACCAAAATCGATAACTGGGAAGCGCACATAGGCGTACATTGTGCTGTCTGATATTCTTGTCTAACTACTACCAATGGTAGTACCTTTGATAGTAGTAGTCAATGATTTTATCTGCTTTTTCTATTAGTGTTAGTAATACAACAGCTAGAGGTATATTACTAATACTAATGCCTCTTTCTGTTGCACAACTAGCAGTAGTACCCTTTAAAATAGGAGAAGTATTGAGGATATGCCCGTGAAAGTTTTACTTCAAGAAATTAGAAAGTCGCAAGGTCTTTCTCAAAATGATTTGGCAAGGCGAACTGGTATGTCACCGCAAAATATTCAAAAAATTGAACAAGGGGAGGCTAAATCCCTGACCTTCAGAACTTTAGGGCTTTTTTGTCAAGCTTTAAATTGTCAACCAGGAGACATTTTAGTCTACGAAGACGATCCCGACTCGAATGGTGATCCTCTAATTCAACCCAGTGATAGTCTGCTCAAATCAAAAGTTTCACCTCAAGCTAAAACTCCATCTAATCAGGCATCTCCGGACAGTTCTTTATTAGAAGTGGTATTTATTGTTCCGAAATCTGCTTAGGTTTTAAAAATTTCCCCATCTTTCCTTAAGACTTGTTTGCAGTAGGGATTTGATCTATATTTGAGTTATTCGTGAAAATAGGATCGTTAATGTATAGCAGATATTGTTCACGTAAAGAATCTTCTAAAAACCCTGAAACGCCGACTGTCATTGGGGAATGCTGCTCGGCGTTTCTATTAGAGGTTCTTTCTGTGAAATCTCTGCACTAACCCAAAGGAGAAGGTTATGAGATAAGAAAGACAATGTAAAATTTTAGCCACGGTAATTAACCGCAATGACTTCATCATAAAGAAAATTTGCGGTATACACAACCCTTGTGTCAAAAAATAATCATCGTGACTAATAAACAGAGAATTGGATTATCAATCCTGACTCTGGTTAGATTGACTTTTTTATTTTGTATAAACTCATCCTTTTGGGCTGTTAAACCACCAGAAAGGAGTAGGACAATGCACCCGAATTCAGACCCCGTGACCACCCAAGGGGACAAAGCATCTTATAGCCATTTACTTAAATCTATGCTGTGGAATTTAAGTATAGATAAAGATGGATATTTAACTGAGCTGGACTAGGAAACACTGGTGATGCCCCATGCTTGAGAACTGTTGCTATATAGGCAAACAGAACTAAGAACTGGTGAACATACACCAGCCCAATATGATTCTATTTTTATCTTAGTTCTAAAAGCTTTAGTAATCCAAGTGGTTATGATCATAGGGCATCTCCAGTAGTACACAAAAACTGGAGTCTAAAATGAATAACATCAATGAACAACACCGTCTAGAATGGGTTACAGGATCAGGAGTCGACCCGGAAATCGTATTATTGAATGTGAGATCGCTAATCGGCCCCGCCACCTATGAATTCTTGTTATATTCAGAGAACCTACCCAGACGGAACGACGGTCGCATCAACAACCGCACCTTGAAAGCCAACGAACATCTAGAGGACGGAGCATGGGGGTTAAATGCCATAGACCCAGAAACAGGGGAAGACAAACTCTGGGGGCAGCTAAAACCCAACACCCCCAAAGTAACGCCTGACGGCAAAACCCGAAAATATGAAGTACCACCCTTTGAACCGGTTGAAGCCATTTGCTTGAAAGTCTCCCGTCGTATCGGGTTAAAAGTGGCCAAAAAGTCAGGTTTACTCAAGAAATACCGAGAAAGAATCCGTGAACAATGGATAATGACCGAAGGCATCACTTACAAAGAATTTTTACGTCAAAAGGACAAGTTATTCTGGCAATGGGTCAAAGAAAACCCAGAGATAGAGATCGCCGTTGTAGAGGGTTCCAAAAAAGCAGGGGCATTACTATCCCAAGGCATAGCAGCCGTATCAATACCTGGGATATGGAATGGTAGTCCCAAGGACGAAAACGGAAACCCAACCCTATTGCCACAGCTTCGATACTTGGCAACACCGGGAAGGGAAATAGTCATCGTCTTTGACCAAGACGAAAAACTAAAAACCCAAGCTAGTGTCATAGCAGCGCGGGAAAGATTAGCCAATTGCTTCCGTGATGCTTGTTGTAAAGTTTTATTTCTAAGTTGGGACACACCAGAGAAGGGGATAGATGATACGATCGTAGCCAACGGACGAGAATGGTTCACAGACGTATGGGAAAACAGAACTTCAGAACCGGCCCCAATTAAAGTAAGTAAGTTAGAAATGAACATACCGGAGTGGAGTGAGAAAGGGTTAACAGAATATCTAGTGTCAATGTACAAAGAGAGAATAATCTTTAATGGGGAAATCAAAGAATGGTATCTCTATGAAGACGAAACAAAAGGAGTGTGGACAGCAAGAACAAAAATGGAAGTAGAACAACGGATTTTGTTTGATTTGGATGACCTAACTGATGAGATAGACAATGTAAGGGAGCAAGTTCTAAAAGCAATTAAGGCAGTAGAAGAAAGTAATAGGGAGAAAAAAGAAAAGATAGAGATAATAAAGCAATTAAAAACGCAGTTACCAAAAAGCAGAACGTATACGATCAGATTTGTCGAAAATTTGAGGAGACATATATCGAGGGTGCTACTAACAAAAAAAATGCAAACGAATAGTATTGAAGGAATAATACCGTTTCGTAATGGCGTACTAGACATAGCCAAAAAGGAGTTATTACCCCATAGTCCAACCAACTA
>JASJDW010000176.1 GCA_030064955.1 Crocosphaera sp. | reverse complement strand
GTAAAGAAGAGCGAAGTTTCGGCTAAGCGCGAACAGTGTTATAAGAATATAGCTGATAACTGATAGCTGATAGCTGATAGCTGACAAACTAGCTAGTTTTATCGAAGGTGCAAGATGTGAGTCGGGGCATTAGTTTAGAATTTTCACCCCCCTTTGACCACCAATACTGAGGAAAATCATACCTCTAGGATAGCTTTAACCTATGAATAATTATCAATAATTATCAATAATTGTCACAACATCATAAATTTAAGAAGACAAGAGAGAATTCGGTAAGTTATGGTAAATTCAATTAGTGACAAAGGTTTCTAAAACTCAACATTACAGTCCAAAAATTTGTCCGTTTCACTTTACGGTTATTTGTTGTTCCCTTTTTACTCTCTCAATGTTCCGAACTATCCCTACCTTGAGTAAACAAGTAGATGTTCACCAGACCAATAGGGTTAATTGCTTGGGACTTTTAGGACATTGAGAAGTTAACTCTATCGGTCAGATTTGTGAATCAATACGGAAACAAAAACCATGACAATTAATAGTAATAATTATCGATGGATTGCAACCCAAGCAGAAATTGCCAGTCGTTATGATGATATTTTTTTCATCACTCCAGAAATGGGTTGGGCAGTTAATAGTAATGGAAAAATCCTGAAAACTGTTGATGGAGGCGGTTGCTGGAAAGAACAATTGCATGAACCTGCGGTCTATTTTCGTTCCATTAGTATCGTCAGTGAACAAATCGGTTGGGCAGGGTGTACTACCCCGGGAAGACAGCTTTTTCATACCATTGATGGGGGAGAAAATTGGCAACAGGTGATGAATTTACCCCAAAATGCCCCTTCTGCTGTCTGTGGACTATGGGGACTGGATGAACAACGGGTTTACGCCTCTGGAACCAATTATCCCGAACGACCTGCCCGATTTCTGAAAACAGAAGACGGGGGCAGAACCTGGTATGTGCGAGACATGGAAGATGTGGCGACCTTGTTAGTGGATATTTACTTTAAGGATGAGGCGATCGGTTGGGTAGTCGGTGGTCGTTCCACCCAACCCGATCCGCGACGGTCTGATGTGGTACCAACAGTCCTAAAAACAGAAGATGGTGGCCAAACTTGGCGAGATATGTTAGGAGACATTAATGCACCTTTAGGGGAATGGGGTTGGAAAATTCAATTTTTAGACGATGATTTTGCAGTGGTTGCTTGTGAAAATTTGCAAGCCGGCGCTATTTTAATTACAGAAGATGGGGGAAACAGTTGGCAAAGGCAAGAAATACGAAATCTTGACGGCCAAATGATTAATCAAAATTTAGAAGGGATCGGCTTTCTTGACCGCCAAACTGGTTGGGTTGGGGGTTGGGGTGATCCCGTTTTTTCCAGTGGTCGTACCAGTCATACCCAAGATGGGGGTCGCACTTGGATCGATTTAACCCCTACTTGGCCAAGACCAGTAAAAGGGTTAGATGAACCCTGTCCACCTTTTGAAACAGGGGGTCAATATATTAATCGTTTTCGCTTCATTGGCAATATGGCCTATGCTTCAGGAAATACGGTTTACAAATACACAAACCAACCCATTCATGAACCCATAGCAGAAGAAGTGGGATCGAGTCGTTTATTTACTTCAGAAGAGGATCTTTTGTGTACGGATCAGGTAGAAATTCCCCTGATGGTTCCCAGTAACACCCAATCTTTATCTGTGGTTCTGTATGATCGCTTTGCCGGGCAGGTTCGCACCCTCCTCGAAGAAAATAATCCTACCCCTGGACAGCGTTCTTTAACCTGGGATCGCAAAAATGATCAAGGAGAAATACTGCCACCTGGTCAATTTATTGTCAGAGTTAACTGTGATGATGTCTCAGAAAGTCGCTTCATTTTCCAAACCCCTGTAGAAAAACGGACCTTAGTGGGAGCAACCCCCCATTTACTCAGAGAGGACTAAAACCATGAAAAAATATTACGAAATTCCGCTACAAACCTTGGTCTGTCGTTCTCTCAACGGTCAAGTGGGTCAACCTTTCACCTTAGAACAACAGTCCCTTTCCTTAGATCCCCAACTGACTCCCCGTGACGAAGCCACCTTACTATTAACCGTCGGGGCCGAAGTTGAACACGCTTTGATGGTTCAGTATCTTTATGGGGCTTATTCAGTTCGCTACGATTTTGAGAATAACGAGTTAAATGGTCGTCTGAGGGGTTTATATCGCATTATTGCTCAAATTGCCCGAGAAGAAATGGGGCATTTAATGACGGTACAGAACTTATTACAATTAATTGGCAGTCCGTTGAGCTTTGAGCGAGAAGATTCTCCCTTTGAAAGCGAATTGTATCCCTTTCGGTTCAAGTTAGAATCCCTTTCCCAACAGTCCTTAGCCAAATATATCACCGCCGAACGACCAGCCGTTAAACCCCCACACATGAGTGATGAAAAATGGCGAAAAATTGAAGAGATTTCAGCGATCGCTCAATGTGCCAATGATGGTCATCCGGTTAAGCACGTTGGCCCCATTTATGAACGATTGATTCAATTGTTTGAGCATGAATTAGAAGATGGGGATTTCTTACTTAATCGAGCCGATAGTCAAGGAACTTGGCGAGATTGGGGCTATGATGAAGGATTAAGTAGGGATGATTCTCAAAAAGTTCATGTGGATAGTTTTGAAGGCAGTAATCCTGATACTCTGAGAAAAACGGCCGTTGAAGCCCTTCATCGAATTGGGGAACAGGGAGAAGGATACGGGGATATGATTGATTCCCATTTTGAGCGATTTCTAGCTCTTTATGAGCAATTTCTCGACTTAGAAGCGGAACTAGAACCCCAAGGTATTGAGTTTATTTGGCCAGTGGCCACCAATCCCAGTACCTCCAAGAAAAATATACCTCAAGACGATCGCTTTGATTTGGTAACGTCTGCTAAACTTGCGTTTGAGGAACGGGGCTATATTAGCAACGATCGCGCCCGAAATTGGGGTCATTTATTCAATTTGCGTTATCGTCTATTATTAGCCTATTTAATGCACTTTTTGCGGTCTGAGGGTTCCCGTTACTTAACCCAAGGGCCCGATAAAGGCGATCGCACCCCTCGTGGACTTCTCTTACTCTGGTCTTTTGATGAGATGCGTCATATTAAGAAGATTGCTGAAAAAATGGTGCGTTTACCCCTTCATCCCTCTGAAGATGGGATGAATGCTGGGCCACCTTTTCAACTCCCTTATACGTTAACCATAAGCGATCGGGAACCATTTCGCTGGCGGAGTCATTTAGATGTGGTCAAAGCATCCTTAACAATTATCAATGATTTAGGTTCTACCGATGCAGGGGATCCCTTTTTAGAGGATTTGCAAACATCCGATGAAAGACAAATTAAACTACTAGAAATTTTGTCTTGCGGTGAGACAATTCCCCCTGACTTTTTCCCTCAAAAGTTTCAAAAAGTAGCAACCATTTTAGAAGAAGCTGTACGAGGATTTACCATTGATGCTCATACCAATTTCTGGACAAATATAAATCGGGATCAGTTCGTCCACTTACATATGTTTAATACCCCATTTCTTGCCAAAAATCCGCATAATGAATGTCAATTCGTAGCCAATAATTCCCAGTTGGTATCTCGATTAGATAGCAACAGTAAAACGGGAAGAATGCCCCGTTATCGTCCTAATATTGATAGTTCTCGTCAAGAATTTGTTAGTGAATGGATCGATGATCAAGCCCCTGATAATCAACCTCCTGGTCAAATTGGAGTGGTATCAGAACGTTCTCCTAACTTAGACGTAGAAACAGGGATACAGACAGCTTTTGCTATATCAAAAAGTGACTTAAGTTATCAAGCAGATATTCGTCCCTTATTCCGAGAATTTGATTATGAAACCTTACAACGGTTTGATAATATTGACCTCAGTGATATAGAGAATGTCAGGGAAAATATCCACACCCTTCAAGACAGAATACAAGCAGGGAAACTTCCTTATGATGCTTGTTGGCCCTCTAAAAAAATTGCCCTGTTTCGTCGTTGGGTTGACGAGGGAATGAAATCATAGGATGAGGAGTGTGGGAAGGGTGGGGAGTGTGAGCAGTCAGAATAGTCTACCTAATCTCCCTCTGCTCCCCCTGCTCCCATGCAGCCTAAAATAAGTAAGTTTTTGATCTAGTTAGATGCTTGAGCGTCATCCGCAAAGGGAACATCCACAAACCCTAACTCATACAATTGTTGATAAGATTTCTTACCTAAATCGGTGGTTGGGTTTTGAGAACGGATGATCTGAACCAGTAAAGGAACAGCTAATTCCGGTTGATCTTGCGCCCGATGAACTAAGGCTAACTGATAAGTAGCAGCATCTCTCATTTGCCCTGTTTTTAAGGCACTGTCTCTTTGAGAGTCATATACTTGGGTATCAATACCAGAAAAACTATTGGCTAATTGTAGATAAAAATTAGATAACTGGTTAAACACTTTACGGGCCTGTTGTAACTTACTAACAGCCAGGTCATAATTTTCTTGATTGATAGCTTCAGTCGCTTCATTCATTAATTTTTCTCCCCCTTGCAAACTCAAAAGACTATCTGCTTGAGTCAGAGGACGAAGGTTACTGGGATCAGAAGGATCATCACTAGGAACCTCTGTTGCGTCTGATGGGGCTTCCTGGGCTACAATTTGGGCAGAGACAGATTGTGATGTACTCATGCCTAGAATACAAGAGACAGCAATCATACTAGGTAAACTAAGGCTGAAAAAGTGAGATTTTAACATGATATAACTAAATAAAACGAAAAGATATCAAGAGACGATTAGGAATCTTTGAGATATCTTAACATTACTAGGAAACATCGGTGCTTTTGTCTAACTTGACGTTTCATCTTCAAATTTATATCCCACCCCGACAACAGTTTTGATAAATGTGGGGTTTGCAGTATCCGGTTCAATTTTTTTACGCAGTCTCCTCACATGAGTATCTACAACTCTTTCATCTCCAAAAAAGTCGTTTCCCCATAACTTATCGATTAATTGAGTGCGACTCCAAACCCTTCCAGGATAACTCATAAAGGTGGATAATAGATTAAATTCTAAGGTGGTTAATTCTAGAGTTTCTTCTGTATTATCTTTTAATTTCTTAATAGCTGAATGTTTATCTAAATCAACAATAAAATGGTGAGTTTCATACACATTAGCTTGGGTTCCACCGTGTCTTAAACTTCGTCTTAATAAGGCGCGAACTCTAGCTACTAATTCAATGGGACTAAAGGGTTTAACTAAGTAATCATCTGCCCCAGTTGACAAACCAATTACCCGATCTATTTCTTCTCCTTTTGCCGTTAACATTAAAATGTAAGGATCCTTACTGGTAACTTTTTGACGAATACGGGTACATACTTCTAACCCATCTAATTTAGGTAACATTATATCTAAAATAATGAGATCGGGTTCTTGTTGTTGAAATAAATCTAATGCTGTTAATCCATCATAAGCTACGAAACAGTCAAAAGATTCTCTTTCTAAGGTGGTTTGGATAATTTTAGCGATTTCCATTTCGTCTTCAACAATTAAAATTTTCATCTATATTTTTAGTTCCAATTATAAACAGTCAGAATTAATTTATTTTGCTACAATAATTATACGATGCAATGATAATCTTTTTATGGAAACCCTTTCCCCCTATCTTAAATTACCCAAAGATGAACTCATTTATGACGACGGAGAACCCTTGGAAACCAACCGCCACCGCATTGCGATGAATGTCTTAATTGACTCTGTTTATCAAGCATTACTGCCCCGTCAAGACTTTTTTGCAGGGGGTAATATGTTTGTTTATTATAGTGCTACTCAACGCATGAATCGAGATTTTCGGGGGCCTGATTTTTTTGTTACTTTGAATGTGGATGGTACGGTAGATCGCAAGGCTTGGATTGTTTGGCAAGAAAATGGGCGTTATCCTGATGTTATTGTGGAATTAATGTCTGGTTCTACGGCTAAAATTGATAAAACTGACAAAAAGACGTTATATGAGCAAACGTTTAAAACAAGAGAATACTACATATACGATCCTTATGATGCCACTTCTCTGCAAGGTTGGCGATTAAATGGACAGCAAACCTATACTGAGATTTTAGGGGATCAACGAGGTTGGCTGTTTTGTGAAACGTTACAGCTATATTTAGGAACTTGGGAAGGTAAGGTGTTAACTGAGTCTGCTTTTTGGCTGAGATTTTATGATTTACAAGGAAATTTAGTCTTATTACCCAAAGAAGAAGCAGAAATTGAACATCAACGGGCTGAAATGGAACGTCAACGCGCAGAAACTGAACGTCAACAAGCTGAAATGGAACGTCAACGGGCTAACTCTGAAAGACAACGGGCTGAAACTGAACATCAAAATGCTGAAATGGAAAGACAAAGGGCTAACTCTGAGAGACAACGGGCGGAAAATGAACGTCAACAAGCAGAGATGGAAAGACAAAAGGCTGAACGTTTAGCTGCAAAATTAAAAGAATTAGGAGTTGATCCTAATGAAATTTAGAGGCTATTTATTGATACAATAATAGTATAAATTCAGTGTTTATATATAAAAATATCAATCATGATCTTCAAAAACTATTTAGAAAAAATTTTTAAAGATACTTGCAAAGATATTCGCAATGGAGAGAATATCGATATATATTTTATAGTGGCCTTAATTATTCTACAAATTATTCTTAGAGTAGTTCAAATATATTTTACAATTACAGATAAGATAAATGAACCCTTAACCTTGGCTATTTTATTCTCTCTTTCTATTAGTTTGTTAAACAGTAGAAGAACTATTCAAGATTTGGCAGAAATAATAAAAAAGAATACTTGTCATTTTAGTGATGATGTGAATATTATTGATATTCGGGATGACTATCAATCTACAGTTAAACAATTCTTACAAAATACGAAATCGAAATCTTCTCTTAAACTTGTCTTAAGAACAGGAAAGATCATTAAGGATCTTGATACTGAATTTGAAAAAATACTTGAACGGGGTTGTAAGATAGACTTAATTATGTGTAATAGAAAAAATAGTAACCTTATTAAAGAGATTGGTTTATATAGTGAAAAAAATAGCACAGAGATACAGATCAACGCGAACTTTGATCTTGGAGAAGAAGAAATCAAAAAATTAGAAAGAAATTACAGTATTCTTATTAATAAGAAAATTGTTGATTTTCATCCACCAGAATTGTTATATATTTCTGATCATGATGATTGTGAAAACGGACAAACATATGTATTACCTTTTTCTTATAATTCCAGTGTAAGAGAAGCTCCAAGTATTTTATTTAAAAATAGTGATAACCCTAAACTTTTTGAATATTATTCAGAACTTTTTGACAGAATGTGGGAGGATAACAAAAATGACTGACTCAAGAGAAACTTTTAATTCTAACTTTGATATTTCAAATGCAACCCTTACAGCTTCTAGTTTTTTTTCAATAAAAGATAATCATATATCTCGAATATATGAAGTCTTTAATAGATATGGTTTTGTTCTTATTCATCTAACATCTCCTAAAGTTTTTTTAGAGGAATTAGGAATATTTGATAAATATTTTGGAAATATTATCTATCATAATCGTTCTGATTCTTCTGGAATATCTTTGATCAAGATCATACCAAATTTCTCTAACTATTTTGGAACAACTAATGAAAATACGGGACTACACACAGATGGTTCTTGTAGTAAAAAACCGCCAAAAATAGTGATTTTATATTGTGAAATTTCATCTGAGATAGGGGGAGAATCTCAATTATTAAACTGCAAATTATTGTATAACAACATTGTGAAATATGCGCCAGATTTACTAAACGTTTTATTTGAACCTAATGTATTTACTATAACAAGAGATAATGAATCTTTTACACAACCAGTATTCTATTATGAAAATGATAGAGTATTTACTAGATTTCGAGGTAATAAAACAGCTAAAATCTCAGTATTACCAAAAGCAAAAAAAGCTTTCAATTTTATTAAAAAGTTTGTCTGCGATCCTAAAAATATCCTCCAGTTTAAACTTAAGCAAAACCAATTTTTAGTAATTGATAATACAATGGTTATGCACGGTAGAACTGAATTTCCTAAAGATAGTCCACGAAAGCTAAATAGAGTTTTTTTTGATGGCAATATAAAAAACTCACAATTTCCTTACCAAATACAATTTGGGTTTGAACCCTTAAATTAAAAGGTTTGGTAATATTATTTAGTGTTTTAACACTATAAACTATGTTTCCAATTTTCTGTATTTCTCAACTTCAATTAAGTCTTTAAAATCCTCAAATTGAAAGGTAGTATTAATCATATCTGTGCTACCTTTTTCTTGTAATTGTTGGAAACATTGAAACATAGAATTAGTCACAGTTAATAACCCTGATAAAGCATAAGCAACTATTTTAAAGCCCATTTGTTCTAATTCTTCTAAGGATAAATATGGGGTTTTTCCTCCTTCAATTATATTAGCTAATAATGGAATATCGGTAAAAGTATTGGCAATTTTTTCTAACTCTTCTCTGGTTTGTGGAGCTTCTATAAAGATAATATCTGCCCCTGCTTCTTGATATTTTTTACCTCGATATAATGCTTCTTCTAGTCCATAAACTGCTCTTGCATCGGTTCTTCCTATTATTACTAAATTGCTGTTACTTTTGGCTTTAACTGCTGCTTTTATTTTTTTGACCATTTCTTCAGTTTCAATGACTTTTTTCCCTTCAAAATGACCACATTTTTTAGGCCATTCTTGATCTTCTAAAATAATTCCTGCTGCCCCAAAATTAACAATATCTTCTACGGTTCTTTGGACATTTAAGGCATTTCCATACCCTGTATCAATGTCACAAATGACAGGAATCTCAACAGATTTGATAATATTTCTGACTTGATTTAACATTTCTGTTGCTGTCAAAAATCCCAGATCAGGTAATCCTAATAAAGAAGCAGACATCCCAAACCCACTGGTAAAAATAAAAGAAAATCCTGCTTTTTGGGCTAACTTAGATCCAATACAATCATAAACGGCAGGGGCTGCTATAATTCCCGGTTTATCTAATAGTTGACGTAAATTTTTAGCTGAGTTCTCCATTTCAATTAATTATTAATTATTCAAAGACTTCTGCTTCTTTAAAAGAAGAACCTTCTTGATCTTTTTTGGATAAAATGGGTTCATCTTTTAATTGCCAGTCAATAGCAAGATCCCCATCATTCCAAAGGATCGTTCTTTCATATTGTGGGGCATAATAATCAGTAGTTTTGTAAAGAAAATCTGCTGACTCAGATAAAACAACAAACCCGTGTGCAAACCCTTCAGGAACCCAAAATTGACGTTTATTTTCTGCACTTAAAAGACAACTTACCCATTGACCAAAAGTAGGGGAACTTTTGCGAATATCCACTGCTACATCTAACACTTCACCTACTACAACACGGACTAATTTTCCTTGGGGTTGTTGAATTTGATAATGAAGTCCTCGCAAGACATTTTGTTGCGATCGCGAATGATTATCCTGTACAAAATTCCGTTCTATTCCTGTTGCTTCTGTAAACGCTTTCTCATTAAAACTTTCATAAAAAAAGCCACGATCATCCCCAAAAACACGGGGTTCAATAATGATAACATCAGGAATTTTTGTTTGAATTACATTCATAATTAATAATTAACAGTAAAACTTAATTCTACATTCCTAATCATACTTCCATTGTTACCCAATTTTGTAACTCTTCCCATCCCAACCCTTGACGAATAATAGAAGGGGGATCGGAAGTCATATCTAAAATGGTAGATACATCAAAACCAGGTTCTAAACTATCGTCAATAATAATATCAACTTGATTATCTAAAATATCAAATAATCTTGCTTTTTCTAAGCCAATGGTAGGAAACTCCCCATCTTCATCAGGTAAATGGGCAGAAGTTGAAATAATAGGGTTTTCTAACCCTTTTAAAATAGCCTGACAAATAGGATGATCAGGAACCCGAATACCTGTCGTTTTTCGCTTAGGACTCATCACTAATTTTGGCACAGCTTTACTCGCTGGTAACAAAAATGTATAAGGGCCAGGAATTAACCGTTTCATAATACGATAAGCTTCATCCGTTACCCCTGCATAGTTAGAAATATTAGACAAAGAAGAACATAAAAATGTTAAGGGTTTATCATTAGACAATTGTTTTAATTGTCGCACCCGTTGCACACCGGATTTACTATTAAGATCGCAACCGATCGCATACACTGTATCTGTAGGATATAACATGATTGCCCCTTGTCTAAGGGCATCACATATTTCGTCGATGCGACGAGGTTGGGGGTTTTGGGGGTGTAAATCGTATAAAATAGCCATAATTATGACCAAAGTAGCTTATTTAGACTGTGTGACAGGTATTGCCGGGGATATGTGTTTAGGGGCTTTAGTGGATAGTGGTGTTCCTTTAGAATACTTGATTGAGCAACTAAAAGGGTTAAAAATTGACCATGAATATGAGTTAAGTGAAGAAAAGGTACAGCGCAACGGACAACAAGCAACCAAGGTTCATGTTAAGTTGCTGAAGGAGGATGATCATGAGCATCACCACCATCATCATCATACCCCTGCTCGTCACCTTCCTGAAATTGAACGGATGATTCAAGATGCTAACTTACCCTCACGGGTGACACAATGCAGTCTGGATATATTTCGTCGTTTAGCCATCGCAGAAGGTGCTGTACACGGCGTTTCCCCAGAAAAGGTACATTTTCATGAAGTAGGGGCAACAGATGCCATCGTGGACATTGTAGGCACTTGTCTGGGGCTAGATTATTTAGATATTGAAACATTATATTGCTCTGCCCTGCCGACAGGTGGGGGAACAGTTTATGCTGCCCATGGACGTTTACCAGTCCCAGTTCCTGCGGTGTTGAAGTTATGGGAGTCCCGTCAAGTTCCTATTTATAGTAACAAGATTGAAAAAGAATTGGTGACACCTACAGGGGCTGCGATCGCTGTTACATTAGTTAAAAGTTTTGGTCAACCACCGAATATGGTATTAGAAAAAGTGGGGTTAGGTGCCGGATCACAAGATTTATCATTGCCTAATATTTTACGATTTTGGATAGGGGAAAGTGTGACAAAAAAAAACAGTAATGTCGACATAGTTGCCGTATTAGAAACGCAAATAGATGATTTGAGTCCGCAAGTTTTTGGTTATTTATTTGATGTTTTATTAAATGCTGGTGCGTTAGATGTATTTACACAGTCGGTGATGATGAAAAAGTCCCGCCCTGGTATCTTATTAACGGTTATTTGTTCGGTTGATAAAATAGAGATTTGTGAGGAGATTATTTTTAGAGAAACGACTACATTAGGGATTCGTCAAATGATTCAAAAACGTTCAATTTTAGACCGAGAAATTAAAACAGTTAAGACACAATATGGAGAAGTTAGAGTTAAGATAGCCAGTCAAGGAAAAGGAGAGAATAAAACCATTATTAATCTACACCCTGAATATGAAGATTGTGCAACCATAGCAAGAGAGTTCAATCAACCTTTAACAACCATTCAAAAAATAGTTTTAGATGCTTTTTATTCTAATAACCGTACTTGACAAACAGGGCAAAAATGTCTGAGAATTAGACCGTAGGGTGGGCAAAGCTTTCTATTCTACGGGTAGTCTAGATAAAACTTTGATTTGCCCACCTTACAAAACTATTTTTTGACTAATTTTAGATGCTTTTTATTCTAATAACCGTACTTGACAAACAGGGCAAAAATGTCTGAGAATCAATCAATGAAAGGGAATGAGTTTATTAGGAAAATTAAAAAGTTAGCAAAAAAGCGAGGAATCGAGGCTTATATAGATAAAAAACGGGGAAAAGGAAGCCATGTTACTTTATATTTTGGATAAAAATTAACAATAGTCAGAAATCCGTCACAGGAACTCAAAACAGGCACAATGAAAGCGATGTTAAAACAGTTAGGTTTAGAAGAAAATGACATTATCTAAAGGTATGACAATGAGTCGGTTTTCTTATGGGGCTAAATTAACCCCTGATGAGACAGATGGGGGATGGGTAGTGACTTTTAGAGACATACCAGAAGGCATTACTCAAGGGGATGATGTAGAGTCAGCTTTAAAAGAAGCTTCAGACTGCTTAGAAGAAGCGATCGCAGCCCGTATTGACGATCAACGTGATATCCCGATTCCATCACCCCTAACTGATGATGAACATTTGGTTTGTCTTCCGATTCAAACTGCCCTCAAAGCCTCTGTTTATCTGGCTATGAGAGAATAAACCCTCTCTAAAGTACAATTAGCTAAGTTGCTGAATGTTAATGAAAAAGAAGTCCGCAGAATCCTCGATCCTCATCATCGTACTAAAATTACTACCATAGAATGCACTCTACAAGCTTTAGGTCAACAAATTACCAAAAAAAAGAGTGAGCGAGAGAAAGCCATCCCGTGTCTTGAGTGCGTCTTACATTCGGATTACGAATCCGAATTACGCACTCGCTTTTAACGGATGGCAGTGGAGCGAACCAGGGTTTTAACCC
>JASJDW010000175.1 GCA_030064955.1 Crocosphaera sp. | reverse complement strand
CTTTTTGATTATACTCTGTTTTGCCTGTTTCTAACAAGTGGTGATAATCTTGGGAACTAGCCCAACGATCGATCTCCTTAGCCCGCAATACTGGCACTGGATGGGTCAATTGTTCCGTTTGGGCCTGTTTTAACATTTCTCCTAAAACAGTGTTGCTAATGGCTTCATAAGCCCTTGCTTGTTGGATAAATGCCTCTAGGTTCAACTGGGGGGCAATGGTGGGGGAACCGCCAGCCAATTTCATTAAAATGGACATGACCACTTTGGGTTCTTGTGCCACTAATAAAGCCGCGCGATCGCAACTAAATTCGGCACAGCGCACCCATTGTAACATTTGCGCTTGTAAGGATTGAGCGATGGCCGTTCCCCAAGTGGGCAATAAACTGGCACCAAGTACCATAATATTCGCTAAGGTTAAATATACCCCATGTTCACATTTGAGGTGTCCTAACTCATGGGCCATCACCCCTTGTATTTCTTCTGGGGTCAACATTTCCACTAGGGATGTATGCAACACCATAAAGGGTTGTTTTCCTTGCATGGCGAAGGTATAGGCGTTAGGAACGGGGTTTTGTTGTAAATAGAGTTGTGGGGGTTCTAAATCGAGAATTCGGGACGCTTCGACTAATAATTTGTGAAGATCCGGCAATTGTTTTTCACTCACTAACACGGAAGACGCAATGTTATTGAGATAGAAAAACTGTTCGGCGACAGAACCCAGTAAACTCCTAACGATCATATCCAAGCCAGGGAGTTGTTTTAAGGCAGTAGTCGCCTCTAAATCTAGGGGATGACGAAAATCGTCCGCTTTTAATCCGATTAACTGGGTTTTTGATAATTGCATTCTTATTCAGGGGATAATAACCATTTTTTCACACGCTGGAGGCTTTTCCAGTCGGGTTTTCGGCTTAATCCATCTTCGATGTTTTCAACGATATCGTTATGAATTTCTTCGTCGAGGGACATCACTTGTTGGGCCGCTTCGATGTGATCCCGCACTCCTTTGGCACCGGTGTCTAACATAGCTAGGGCTAGGTTAATTCGGGCCTGGGGCGGTCTATTATCGATTTTAACGCTTTTTTTGGCAGCTTTGAGGGCGGACTCTGGTTTATCGGCTAAGAGGTATAACCAAGCTAAACAGGCCCAAGCGGTGGGATTTTTGGGCGCGCGATCGCAGATTTGTTTAAAGTGGGGGATGAGGGTATCAACGGACTCCCCTTGTTTATAACGTTCTAACCCTTGTTCAAAAGCAGTTGCAACAGTTTCAGTCATGTTTAGTAATAGGATGAAGACAAAAAGAGACAGAAAACCCAATTTCTGCCCCAATCATTTAACATACAGTATCTCGATTATTAAACACCAAAGGACTTACCACAGCCACAAGTTTGATTGGCGTTGGGGTTAGTAAACTCAAAACCACCCCCGATCATGGCGTTACTATAATCTAGGACGAGGCCGTAGAGATAGAGAAGACTTTTGCGATCGCAGATGATTTGAAAGCCATCATAATCAAATACTTCGTCTTGTTCGCCAATATTACTAACGTCATCAAAGTCCATCATATAAGACATTCCAGAACATCCTCCTTGACGAACCCCAACACGCAAACAAAGATCTTTTCCCTGTTGTTCCCGTAACATTAAAACGTGCTTCAGGGCTGTTTCAGTTAGTTGAATTCCTTTTGCGGGGGTTTGAGTGGCTTGTGTCATCGGTTGTGGTCACTCCTAAAAGCTACAATAATGTTCAACCTTATCTATTTTAAGACAACCTTTCCCTGATTAACCTATTATTTAAGAAATTATTACCTAATCCCATTTTCTATATTTACTATAGAGTGATCAATTCTTAACTAAATGAACAAAGAAGTCTTATTTATGAGTAACGGCCATGGAGAAGACCTCAATGCTAGTCTGATTCTCCGAGAATTACAAAACATTGCCCCTCACATAACAATTACAGCAATGCCTTTAGTGGGGGAAGGAAATGCGTATCGTTCTCTTAAATTACCTTTGATGGGACAACCCAAAAGTTTACCGTCTGGGGGTATTTTTTATATGAACCCTTTAACTTTATTAAAAGATGTGGGTGCAGGATTAATTGGCCTAACTTTATACCAGATTCGTACCCTTTTAAAATATTGTTCTCGGTATCATTTAATTGTAGCGGTTGGGGATATTTTTCCTGTTACCATGGCCTATATTACGGGTCGTCCATTTGTGGCTTTTTTGGTCTCTACTTCTAGTTTTTATGAAGGAAAATTAACCCTTCCTTGGTTAACCCGTTGGTGTTTGCGATCGCCTCGTTGTCTGGCTATCTATACTAGAGATGCTTTTACCGCACAAGATTTACAGCAACAGGGATTTAAAAACGCTTATTTTTTAGGCTATCCCATCATGGATATTTTAACTCCAATGGGAAAAAATTTACACCTTGATAATGATATTCCGACCATTGCCTTATTACCCGGAAGTCGTCTTCCTGAAGCCCTTGATAATTTAGAATTATTGTTAAAAGTATCTGAATCTCTCGCCACTTTGGAGAAGGTACAATTTCGAGTAGCTTTAGTTCAATCCATTAAAGAAATAGATTTAAAACAGTTGGCTGAACAATTAAAATGGCAATATCAATTTTTCGGAAGATTAATAAAAGAACAAGAAACAAATACCATTACAGTTGAATGTTACTATCAAGCTTTTTCTGATATTATCAATCACTGTGATCTGGCTATAGGAATGGCAGGAACGGCTGTGGAACAAGTAGTAGGTTTAGGTAAACCAGTGATTCAATTACCCGGAAAAGGTCCGCAATTTACCTATGCTTTTGCTGAAGCACAAATGAGATTATTAGGAATATCTGTAAAAACCATTGGGAAAAGTTATAAAAACCCTCATCTTTTTACCGAGACAGCTAAAACCATTCAAACTATTTTGAAAGACAAAAATTATTTACAAAATTGCAAAAAAAATGGACAGGAAAGAGTAGGAAAACCAGGAGGTTCTCTCAATATTGCTCAAGCGATCGCACAATTCCTTTAATTAGTTATTGTTGGAACAAATTAATAGATTTAATAATCATCTATTTAAGTTAATTTTAATTGCCCCGAAGGGGAGTCAGTGCGGTCTTGGGGTCTCCCCGAGTGGAGCAACTGGCGTTTTAATACCCCAACTTCTACAAGTTGCGAGAAATAGATTGGGGTTTGAATACACATTCTATTTCTCTCCTGACTCGGAGACTCCTGTATTCTGACTCCTTTTTCAAGATTAATGAAACGAAGACACTTTCTTGTAACAACCCTTTTAAGTTCTGGTCTAATTATCATAGATCAATTAAGCACTCAAGCTGCTTCTATCCCAGACTTTTCTAACTCTCCCTTTACTTTAGGGGTTGCGTCAGGAGATCCCCAAAGCGATCGCGTGATTATATGGACAAGATTAGCACCTTTTCCCCTTGAAGGGGGCGGAATGCCGAATATAAGGGTTCCTGTTCAGTGGAAAGTGGCCAAAGATGCTAAAATGAGCGAAATCGTGGGTCAAGGGACGGTTATCGCTACACCAGAATTAGGCCATTCGGTTCATGTAGATGTCACTCAACTCGAAGCAAATCATGTTTACTGGTATCAGTTTCAAGTAGGAAACTATAAAAGTGCGATCGCCAGAACGAAAACCTTACCTAACCCGAATGCTTCCGTTGACAAGGTACAGTTTGCCTTTGCTTCCTGTCAAGACTGGCAAAATGGTTATTATGTTGCTCATAAACATCTAGCTGATGAAGACCTTGATTTTGTGGTGTTTTTGGGGGATTATATTTATGAGCGATCGCGTGATAACAATGCGGTTCGTCAGCATCAGGGAGAAGATTGTTTAACCCTAGAAGACTATCGTAATCGTTATGCTCAATATAAAAGTGATCCTAACTTACAAGCTTCTCATCATCGCTTTCCTTGGATCATGACTTGGGATGATCACGAAGTTGATAATAATTACGCTAACCTCACAGCAGAAGATGATCAAACTATAGAACAGTTTAAAAAGAGACGCAAAGCAGCTTATCAAGCTTATTATGAACATACTCCTATCCGTGTCTCTTTCCAACCCCGAGAAGACATCACCCTGTATCGAAGTTTCGATCTAGGGAACTTAGGAAAGTTGATGGTATTGGATACAAGACAATATCGCAGTGATCAACCCTGTGGGGATGGTGCAAAACCCCGTTGTCAAGAAGCGATGAGTGAAACAATGACGTTATTGGGAACAGCACAAGAACAATGGTTACAGTCCCAATTATCCGATAGTTCGGCTTCTTGGAACATTATTGCACAACAGATTATGATGGCTCAATATAATTTAGATCCCCGTCCCCAACAAGGACTGTTTAATATGGATCAATGGGACGGTTATGTTCAATCGCGCCGTCGCTTACTTAACTTTTTAGATGATAACAAGATTTCTAACCCAGTGGTGATCACAGGGGATATTCATTCGAGTTGGGTTAACAATCTAAAATTAGATTTTGATGATCCGCGATCGCCTACAGTTGCAACGGAGTTTGTCGCAACTTCTATCTCTTCTGAGTTTCCTCAACAATATGTCGCTGCGGTAAATTTAGCTAGAATAGCGAACCCTCACGTCAAGTTTTTTGAGGGGACTAAACATGGATACGTCCGTTCTACCCTAACGTCGGAGTCTCTCAAGAGTGATTATCGAGTGGTCTCCAGTATATTAGATCCAGATGCTTCTATAGAAACGTTACAGTCATTTGTGGTGAAAAATGGTCAACCCGGAGTTTGACCAATTAATAATTATTGAAGAACATCTAGAAATTAGCTTAACCCAATAAAACCTAAAAAGCCGTGAGCGAGAGTTAGCCAGTCCGTTTTAACGGCTGGCAATGGAGCGAACGGGGACGGCACTCACAAGGTGCGCAATTCGATTCCGCACAAGCCACCTTGTTTTAACCCCTTGTATCTGCGATATAATAGGGGGGTGAGTAAGAACAAGGTTGGTCATGATGATATTTTGCTAGATAAAGGTGAAATTCCAGCCAGTAAGAGACGGGGTCAATCCTACGACTATGGAACAGGCAAGCAATGCAGCAAAAAGGAGTGATTTATTGCCGTAATTTTGGTACAACCACTCGCAAAGCAAAGTGATTACCTAAAAGTAAGTCCACAGTTTGATAATTATGATCAAATCGAGGGATGTAGATGTCTGTTGAAGGGCATTAAGTTAGATGAAAGTCTAATAAGTCAACAAGTAGAGACAAGGATGCACGCCTGTCGGAACTTAACGACTAGAATCCATCTTTTTCAAAGCATGGAGACTTCAATAATTACATAAGCAATGGAAGCAGCCTCAACGGTTGCTCCCCTAGGAGAACCCATAAAATACAATGCTCGATACTCAAACCATTTTAGACGTATTACGACCCGTTCAAGACCCAGAACTACAAAAAAGTTTAGTAGACCTTAATATGATTCGTAACGTTGCTGTAGAGGACGGTAACGTTAGTTTTACCCTAGTGTTGACTACTCCTGCTTGTCCGTTACGGGAATTTATTGTCGAAGACTGTAAAAAAGCTGTGCAAACTTTGCCAGGGGTAGAAACGGTAGAAGTAGAAGTCACCGCAGAAACCCCCCAACAAAAAGCCCTTCCTAACCAACAGTCTGTAGCAGGAACAAAAAACATCATTGCGGTTTCTAGTGGTAAAGGAGGGGTGGGCAAAAGCACTGTTGCGGTGAATATCGCCGTAGCATTGGCTCAAACTGGTGCTAAAGTTGGCTTACTAGATGCTGATATTTATGGACCTAACGTCCCCACCATGTTAGGACTAGAAAATACGGAGGTGCAAGTCGAAAAAAATGCAGCAGGAGATATTCTTCAACCCGCCTTTAATTATGGGGTGAAAATGGTATCTATGGGCTTTTTAATCGATCCCGATCAACCGGTGATCTGGCGTGGTCCGATGCTTAATGGCATTATTCGTCAATTTCTCTACCAAGTCAACTGGGGAAACTTAGACTATTTAGTCGTAGATATGCCCCCAGGAACTGGAGATGCTCAGTTAACGATGGCCCAAGCGGTTCCTATGGCCGGTGCTGTTATTGTCACCACCCCGCAAACTGTCTCCCTCTTAGATGCTCGTCGTGGCTTAAAAATGTTTGAACAGTTAGGAGTTAATGTATTAGGGATTGTGGAGAATATGAGCTATTTTATCCCCCCAGACGCACCAGAACGGAGTTATGACTTGTTTGGTTCCGGTGGAGGAGAAAAAGCCTCAAAAGAGCTACAAGTGCCTCTATTGGGCTGTATCCCTCTGGAAATTGCCCTGAGAGAAGGGGGCGATAAAGGGGTTCCTATTGTTATGTCAGCCCCAGAGTCGGCCTCAGCTCAAGCCTTAACAGCGATCGCTAAAAATATAGCAGCGAAAGTGTCAGTGGCCGCTTTAGCTTAAGATTAAGATTCTCGTATTTTGCTTGACTTTAATTCTAATATGATTAGCAGAAGCAAGATTGCTATTTTTGTGAGGAGTTTTCCCCATTATGATGTCACGGGCTACCAAATACGCTTACCGAGGAAGTCGTAAACGAACAGCCCCTCTGTGGTTATCGTCTTTACCCCAAGTTGACTGGTTATTATTAATGTTAGTGGTGGGTTTAACCACTGTGGGCGGGCTAATGATTCGTAGCACAGAACTCCATGAAACCTCTGTTACTTGGTGGCAACATTGGGTATTTGGGGGTTTAGGAGTGGCGATCGCTTTATTCATCGCCCGTTTTCGTTACGAAAATTTAATGCAGTGGCATTGGCTCACCTACGCTATCACTAATCTATCTTTAGTTGCTGTTATTGCCATCGGGGTAGCAGCAAACGGGGCGCAAAGTTGGATCGAAATTGGCGGGTTTAATATTCAACCCTCAGAGTTTGCCAAAGTGGGCTTAATTATCACCTTAGCAGCTTTATTGCACGAAAAGGATGCTAAAACAATCCCATCAGTCTTACGCATTTTAGGGGTAACGGCTGTTCCTTGGGTGTTAATTATGTTACAACCAGACTTAGGAACGGGTTTAGTGTTTGGAGCGATCACTTTGGGAATGCTTTACTGGGCGAATATGTCCCCTGGATGGTTAATTTTGATGCTATCTCCCATCGTTTCAGCTATTCTATTCAATGTCTTGTTTCCTGGGTGGATCATTTGGGCTATCTTAATGGGGTTGTTAGCTTGGTTTACCTTACCGTTGCGTTTTGTTTCCACTATCCTTGCAATGGCTATGAATTTCAGCGCAGGTAAGCTGAGTAGTATTTTTTGGGGACTGTTGAAAGATTATCAAAAAGATCGTTTAACGCTGTTTTTAGAACCAGAGAAAAATCCTTTGGGTGGAGGTTATCAGTTAATTCAATCTCGTATCGCTATTGGTTCTGGTGAATTATGGGGACGGGGACTATTTGAAGGAACACAAACTCAGTTAAACTTTATTCCTGAACAACATACAGATTTCATTTTTTCAGCGGTTGGTGAAGAGTTTGGTTTTATTGGTTCTATTGCTGTTTTAGTTGCTTTTTGGTTAATTTGTTTTCGCTTAGTGATTATTGCTTGTCAAGCTGACGATAATTTTGGCTCATTACTCGCGATCGGAATGTTATCAATGATTTCGTTTCAGGTTATTGTTAATATTTGTATGACAGTTGGATTAGCACCCATTACTGGTATTCCTTTACCTTGGTTAAGTTACGGGCGATCGGCTTTACTGACTAATTTTATTGCTTTGGGTTTAGTAGAATCTGTGGCTAATTATCGACCGAAAAAGCGATTTTAGATAAGTTTATCGTCTGAACTATAGCAGTTCCCATATTTGTGAGGCTTCGCCGTGAGAATCAGCCGAACGGTAGAAACTCTGCTAGTTTTAGGAGTTAGGAGTTCGGGAGGGCAGGCTTCGCCCGATGCTCCGCAGCAGAAGTTCAGAAGTTGAATATTATATGAAATCCGCTTAATCACTCGACGTTAAAATTCCTTTAGTTAAAATCTCTTGTATCAGTTGAGGATAATCTATTCTTTCCATAAGGCAACCTCTTGTTTTAATGCTAACCGATAATTAAGAATTTGTCCTAAAGCTAAATGAAATTCTTTTAAAATCTATCACTTATTTATACTTCAAAATTTAGCTAACTCTAAATCAAATCCAGGTAAAACATTTTCTCCTGATAAAGTAGTTGGTAATGAAACAATTTCTACTGGTTTATTTTGATGATAAATTTCCACTTGTTGATTTTGTGGATTAATTAACCAACCTAACTTTAAACCGCTATTAACATACTCTTGCATTTTGGTTTGAAGTTGACTTAAAGAATCAGTACGCGATCGCAATTCTATGACAAAATCGGGACAAATAGGGGCAAATTTTTCTTTTTCTTCTAATGTCAACTTATCCCATCTTTCGTTAGCTATCCAAGCTACATCAGGAGAACGTTTACCCCCATTGGGTAACATAAAAACGGTAGAAGAACTAAACACTTTTCCCAGTTTTTTTTGACGATTCCATAACCAAACCAAACCATTTAACTCAGATTCTCTATTACCGCTAATAGCACCGACAGGGGGCATAATTATTAATTCTCCTTGGGCAGTTTCTTCTAATCTCCATCGATCATTGACTTGACAGAGTTGATAAAATTGCTCATCGCTTAGACCAACATTTTTTAAGTTTAAGATGATAGGTTCTGTCGTAATCATTGTTTTATTTAACTATTTGCTTTTAGCTTATCCAATCAAAATAAAGGTAACTCTAAAGTAAATCCAGGTAAAACATTTTCCCCTGATAAAGTAGTTGGTAATGAAACAACTTCTACTGGTTGACTATGACGATAAATTTCCACTTGTTGATTTTGCGGATTAATTAACCAACCTAATTTTAAACCGCTATTAACATACTCTTGCATCTTGGTTTGAAGTTGACTTAAAGAATCAGTACGCGATCGTAATTCTATAACAAAATCAGGACAAATAGGGGCAAATTTTTCTTTTTCTTCTAATGTCAACTTATCCCATCTTTCGTTAGCTATCCAAGCTACATCAGGAGAACGTTTACCCCCATTGGGTAAGATAAAAACCGTGGAAGAACTAAACACTTTTCCTAGTTTTGTTTCACGATTCCAAATAACCACATCTGCGTTAAACTCAGATTCTCTATTACCGCTAATAGCACCAACAGGGGGCATAATCATTAATTCTCCTTGGGCAGTTTCTTCTAATCTCCATTGATCATTGACTTGGCAGAGTTGATAAAATTGTTCATTACTTAAGCCAACATTTTGTATGTTTAAAATTATCGGTTCACTGCTCATCATTGTACACCTTAATTTGTTTACAAAATTTGTGATAAAAATTTCTGACTTCTTTCTTCTTTTGGGTTATTAAAAAAGTCTTCTGGGGTGGCTATTTCTACTATTTTTCCTCCATCCATAAATACTACCCTATCCGCAACTTCCCGCGCAAACCCGACTTCATGGGTGACACATACCATTGTCATTCCTCCATCGGCTAAACTACGCATGGTGTCTAATACTTCTTTAATCATCTCAGGATCAAGGGCAGAAGTCGGTTCATCGAATAACATAATTTTTGGTTCCATTGCTAATGCGCGGGCAATAGCAACCCGTTGCTGTTGTCCCCCAGATAATTGACCTGGATATTTATAAGCCTGTTCCAAAATACCCACTTTTTCTAATAGTTGCATTGCCTTAGCTTCTGCTTTTTCTTTTTTCCAATGTCGTACCCAAATGGGGGCTAAAGTAACATTATTGAGGACAGTTAAATGAGGAAATAAATTAAATTGTTGAAACACCATTCCCACTTCTCGTCTGATCGCTTCAATATTTTTTAGGTCATGGGATAGTTTAATACCATCAATAATAATACTACCTTTTTGATAAGGTTCTAAGGCATTAAACGTCCGAATAAAGGTAGATTTTCCTGAACCCGATGGACCCATAATAACCACAACTTCCCCTTGAGTTACGCTAAGACTAACCCCTCGTAAAACATGAAAGTTATTGTCATACCATTTTTCTACATCTTGGGCAATGATAGCTATTTCTCGGGAAGTTTGGATCATAGTTTTAGTTATCTTTAATTGTTGAACTTTACTTATTTTAGCAATGATCAATAAAACTTTTATAGCATTTCCTGGACTCATGAGGTAAGCCTAATATTCAACTTCTGAACTTCTGAACTCCTAACTCCTAAAACTAGAAGAGTTTGTACCTCGCAAGTGTGGGAACTGCTATATCTATATTTCCAGATTGATTGAAATAGTTACTTAATTCATGGCCAGTTTACACTAAAATAGTATTATTCTCTATTAAAAATATTATGCAGGTTATCTTTTTTGGAACTCCTCAATTTGCTGTACCGACGTTACAAAAATTATTAGATCATCCTCAATATAATGTCATTGGAGTGATAACCCAACCGGATAAAAGAAGAGGAAGAGGCAAACAATTAATTCCTTCAGCCGTTAAAAAAGTAGCGTTAAATTATAATATTCCTATTTGGCAACCGAAAAGAATTAAAAAAGATCAAGATACGCTTTTCCAGTTAAAAAATAGTCAAGCTGATGTGTTTGTGGTTGTTGCTTATGGTCAGATTTTATCATCAGAAATTCTACAAATGCCTAGGTTGGGATGTATTAACGTTCATGGTTCTATTCTACCTCAATATCGAGGTGCTGCACCGATTCAATGGTGTCTTTATAACGGCGATCGCCAAACAGGAATTACCACGATGTTAATGGATGAGGGAATGGATACAGGAGATATGTTATTGAAGGCTTACACTGATATAAATTTGTTTAATAATGCTTATGAAATTGCAGAAAAATTAGCTAATCAAGGGGCAGATTTATTAATTGAAACCTTAGAAAAACTAGAAGCGAATAAAATAGAACCCACTCCCCAAAATAATGATGAAGCAACTTATGCTTCTTTAATTAATAAAGATGATTTTATTATTGACTGGAATCAATCTGCGATCGCTATTCATAATCAAGTTAGAGGATTTTATCCCAACTGTTTTACTTCTTTTCGAGATGATAAATTAAAAATTATAGCAACGATTCCTATTGAAGATGATTATCTACAAGCATTAGATGAAAACTTTGAAGGACTCAAAAAACAGAAAGAAGCTTTAGGAAAAAACGTCGGTAAACCTGGGGAAGTTGTTAGTATAATGAAGCACTTTGGTCCAATTCTTCAAACAGGAGAAGGGTTACTATTACTATCAGAAATTCAACGATCTGGAAAACGTCCCCAGTCAGGTTGGGATTTAGTGAATGGAACCCATTTAAAAGTAGGAGAGATTTTAGGATAAGAGTTAATTTAATTATCTTATTTGGGTTCAAAAAAATCACAATCTTTACAAGAACCTTCAGGATTTACTGCACAATTAATAATCTCTGAATTAGCATTAAAACGACAATTAATGTTACCCAGAATCCAACGACCATCCACTAAAGTTTTTTCTTGACTATCTAATATTCTTTGTACGTAAAGAGAAATCTTTTTTAATTGATAACCCCCCACTTGGTATTGATAATGATGGTGATATTCTAAAATACTGTATGTTTTTCCTTCTAACTCTAAAAAATTACCTTGTTTGGGATTCCAATTTAATTTAAACTTGCCTAAAGATTGATGATTATGACTTAAAATGACTTCTGTTAAAATAGAATTTTGATTCATTCTTGAACTAGCATTATCAATTAACGTCTGTATTATAATCAACTTTCGTTAAATCACAACATTTACTCAATACTTAATAAGATTTGACGAAATTTACCTAGTATGATTATAATACTCAAGCTATCGGTTTTAGTGGGGAACAGTCACTAAAGGTAACAGGGAAAGCTTGGTGTGAGTCCAACACTGTCCCGCAACTGTAATGAAACTTAAACAATCAGTTTCTAAGTCAGAATGCCTGCCGATAACTCAGTTATTCTTATCAGTTGAATGATCAGGATGATGATAATTGTTTCAACTGAAGTATTTTTTAAATTTATCTGCGAGGTACGGATGAGATTTGCATTAATTCAGAATAGGTCAAGTCTAAAAGCTAGTGTTATTTTGACAGTTATAGGGTTATTAATACTAGCACAACCAGCCACAGCACATCACCCTTTTGGTGGGCAAACTCCGAGTAATTTTTTTGAGGGATTTTTATCAGGGTTAGGTCATCCTATTATTGGTTTAGATCATTTTGCTTTTATTCTTGCCAGTGGTTTTTTAGGCATAAAATTTAAG
>JASJDW010000174.1 GCA_030064955.1 Crocosphaera sp. | reverse complement strand
GAGTTTGAAATCCTTAAATCCTATGCAGCATCCAAGCAAGTCCCCATGTCCGAAGTTCTTAGAGATTACATTAAAACTCTAGAAAAGCCGTCCTAAAAGGACGGGGCTTTAAACCCAAATTTTCGGTAACCCTCTACTGATTAATTTCCAGCACAGGGATCAGATTTTCCAGCACAGGGATCAGATTTTCCAGCACAGGGATCAGTCTCTACTGCTTCAGTGTTGCCCGCACAAGGATCGGTTTTTCCCGCACAAGGCGCACCACAACCAACCACCATCCCCAGACTTAATATAGAAGTTGTTGCTAAGATCGTTACATATTTTAGTTTCATAATTAAATCGTCCTTAACTGTTATATAGTTAAATCTTCGGTAATAATTGTAAAGGAATTTGTTTAAAATAGCATGAAAATTTCCTGAGAATTTATTTATGGATTGTCAAGACTGGTTAGTTAGAGAAGATGGTTTATGTGAACAATGCCAGTTATCTGAGGACTGGGAATGGAAAGAGAAAACTTATCGTCTTTATCGATTTTTAACAGATTTAGAGGATATCTTAGAACAGACCACAAATGAAGAGGAAATTCTCTTGAGGGTTCGCCCTCTCGTCCGTCGTTTATTAACTAGCTCTTATTGGATACAAGGAGAATATACATGGCCGGATGCTCAACAAGGATGGTCTGTGGTTAATTTGTATGATGAAATGAATTTTCCTTTAACTATCCAAATGGTTGCTTGGCTCCCCGGACAAGTTTCTAAAATTCACAATCATGGAACCTGGGGACTCGTAGCAGTGATTAATGGAGTAGAAAAAAATATTTTTTGGCGACGAGAGTCAAAAAACCCAACTTCTGAGGGAATTGAAAAGGTAGCAGAAAAAAACATTTCCTCTGGGGATATTATTTGTTTTACCCATTCAGCCATTCATTCTATTGAGATTATAGGAGAGGAACCAGTCGTTAGTTTTAATCTTTATGGTCCAACGAATTACAAACAACGATGGCAGTTTGATCCGTTAACTAATACAGCCAAAAATTTTTAGATAATCTCCTCTGCTTCTGAGGGGATGATCTTGAATGTGGGAAGGGTGGGGAGTGTGGGGAGACGGGGTGATGGGGTGATCTTGAGTGTGGAAAGAGAGGGGAGTGTGGGAAGGGTCGGGAGTGTGGGGAGACTAGAAGAATATCAATATTTTTCTCTACCTGCTCCCTCTGCTTTCCCTGCTCCCTCTGCTCCCTTGTCTCCCCTATCTCCCTTTGCTCCCCCATCTCCAAAGACTCGCGATCGCCTTACACTCTAAATTGCTTCTCGATAGCATTGAGTAAGAATTCTCGAGGGAACAAGCGAGGAGCATTAACAATAAAATTATTAGTGACTCCCCCGGTGACGACGTTTGAGTGATTATTGTCTAAAGCTTTGAGCGCATCTTTAACAACCGCGTTAGCTGATGTTAAACTTCCGTTATTCTTATCCTCGAAACTCTGAGGAAACTTGGCTGCTTCAAAGAAATTTGATTCCGTTGGTCCGGGACATAAGGCTAAACATTTGATGCCTTTATCTTTATTTTCTGCCCACAATGCTTCAGTAAAACTGAGAACAAACGCCTTGGTCGCTGCATAATTAGACATATAGGGTAAGGGTTGAAATCCAGCGATGGATGACACATTGATAATACTTCCTTCTCCTCGTTGCTGCATCTGAGATAAAAATAGGTGGGTTAACTCCACCAAAACAGTTACATTCAGTTGAATCATCTCTAACTGTCGAGATAAGTCTCGTTCATCAAAAAGTCCATAATCCCCAAAACCTGCGTTATTAATCAATAAATCTACGGATAAACCCTTATTTTGAACCCAATCATACACCTTTTGCCCTGCCTGGGGTTCTGTTAAATCCTGTACCATCACCTCAACATCGATGGGGGTTCTTTCCTGTAACTGTTTAGCTAATCTATATAGTTTATCTTGGGAACGGGCAATTAAAATGAGGTTAGTTTGACGTATGGCTAATTCTTCGGCAAATGCTTGTCCAATACCCGAAGATGCGCCTGTAATTAGAGCCGTTTTTATTACCATTATGATTACAATTTAAAAGGAGTTCGTTTTGTTACAAATTGTAACGCAAGCAAGGGGAAACAATCCAATGGTTAAGCTGATTCAATGGTTTGTGCAACTCACCTTTTCCTTCTCCGTCAGTAACCTTATGAATAATGCCCCGAAAACCGATGCCCATGAAAGTCATTAAATATTTAGGTCACTTTCTGCGATCGCGGTGGGGTAATTGGTCTTTATCCCTGATGGATCGCTATCTTGCTTCACAGTTAATTGGACCTTTATTGTTTTCGGTGGGTTTAGTGTCTGTATTGGGAGTGGCGATCGGTTATTTATCGGATTTAGCGGATAAGGTGGTGGATTCTAATTTGCCCCTCATACAAGCATCAGAAATTTTGTTGCTAAAGGTGCCAGAATTTACTGCTTATGCGTTGCCTATTTCTGTCATGTTAAGCACCTTATTAACCTATGGACGGTTGAGTAATGATAGTGAATTAATTGCGTTGCGGGGGTGTGGGGTTAGTCTATATCGTTTAATTGTTCCTGCTTTGGTAATGAGTTTAATTGTCACAGGGGTGACGTTTTTAATGAGTGAATTAGTGGTTCCGGCGGCCAATTATCGGGCTACGGCGATTTTAGTAGAATATTTACAAGAGGAACATCCTTATTGGCAAAATAAAGACATTTTTTATCCCGATTATGAACAAGTGATTTTACCCAATGGAGAAAAAGAAAAGCGGTTAAGACATTTATTTTTTGCAGAACAATTTGATGGTCAAAATCTTAAAACTTTAACGGTTTTAGAATGGTTAGAAGAGCGATTAAATCGTATTGTTGTCTCAGATTCAGCGACGTGGAATAAACAGGAAGAAACCTGGGATTTTTTCAACGGAACGATTTATCAACTATCTCCTGATGCTTCTTATAAAGAGGCTTATCCTTTTGAACACCGACAATTACCTTTAACTAAAGCTGCGTTTGAATTTGCTTTACAAGGCCGTGATCCCTACGAAATGAACATTATTCAAGCTAGGCAATATATGAAAATTTTAAAGATGATGGGAGATGATAAAAAGTTACGGATGTTTCAGGTAAGAATTCAGCAAAAATTAGCGTTTCCTTTTATTTGTGTGGTGTTTGGAGTGATTGGTTCAGCTTTAGGATCTACCCCTCAACAAATGAGTCGAGCGACGGGTTTTGGCTTAAGTGTAGTGATTATTTTTAGTTATTATTTGTTAGGGTTTCTTATTGGTAGTTTGGGTTTAATGGGCTTAATTTCCCCTATTTTAGCAGGGTGGTTGCCTAATATTTTTGGGTTAGCGATGGGAGGTTGGTTATTGTATCGTTTTGCTGAATCTTAATTTTAATGAAAAAAACCCTATCAAAAATGGAGAAAATAATGAACTATATTTCTGAAGTGTTATTATCAATTTAATGTACCATTCAACAATAATCTTGTAATATGAAAGTTAAAGAGGTGCTAAAGCGACTAAAAGCAGATGGATGGTATCAAGTAAGAATGCGAGGAAGTCATCGAATTTTAGCTCACCGTGAAAAATCAGGTATTGTTGTCGTTCCAGGAAAATTAAGTAATGATATTCCTATTGGTACTTTATCAGCTATTTGGAAACAAGCGAAATTAGGACAAGACAAATGAAACAGTATGCAGTGATTTATGAAAAAGGTGAAACCAATTGGGGTGCAATTGTTCCTGATTTACCAGGATGTGTTAGTATCGGTGATACTTTAGAAGAAGTACAAGAAAACGTTAAAGAAGCGATCGCACTTTATTTAGAGGTTTTAGCAGAAAAAGGTGAGGAAATACCTGAACCTTCGACAAAAGTAGGATTAGTTAATGTTTAAAATTAACTTTGACGTGGATCATCAATTGGAGGATGCCAACCTGCTATAATCCATAATTGACGAGAATTGAGAATAAACCCATCATCGTGAGTTTTATCATTAAAATCAAAACGACTACAGGTTGCGCGACCAGTAGGGGTAATTCCTATAATCTCTAATCCGTCTTTTGTCCAGATAAAATGCTCTGACCAATTGTGATATTTTGGATTAAATAATGATACTTCTGTTTGAGTTTCTGGATCAATTCCAGAGGTAAAGTTATATCTTCTTTGGTTACATCGGTGACAAGCTAATGCTAAATTATCAAGGTCATCTGATCCTCCTAAAGATTGAGGAATGATATGATCAATAGTAAAAGGAGTCGCATTTGAGCGTTCAGGTGAGTGGCAATATTCACATAAATATTTTGCTCTTTTACGAACTTTTAAACGAATAAAGTTGTTAATAACCACAATTTAAGATGCTAATTTTGCGTTAATAAAGCTAAAAATTCGTTCTAATTCTAATAAACCTGCAAGTTCTGCTTTTTCATCAGCATCAAGTAAATTTTCTTTGTTTTTTTCGAGTAATTCTTCTAATCTAATTTGTAATTCTTCGGTAAAGGAAAAAGGACGATATTGATCAGATGGGTTAAGGATAATTCCATTAGGTAGCCAAGATGAAGGCTGTTTCATTTCTTGTTTCATGGTTATTATCAATAGTTAGATGTTTTAGCATTATGTCATATGTCAATTTTAGCCTATTTAAACGGTACTTAGAGAATTGTTAAGGTTAAAGAAATGCCTAAAGCAAAAGGAATGGATTATCATGAAATTATTAAGCAGTGGATTGTAGAAAAAGTATCTCAACTTTAGTTATAAAGTGAAGGTGCATTACTATTAATTAATGCACCCTAGACGATAAAATAGCAATACTATTTATTCAAGCATATCCATTATGCCACGAATTCTTTGAGTATCTCTTTGGGTTTGTCTTCTTCGCTGTTCAATATAGCTATCATTTCTTCGTCGATTTTGTTGATTCATAGCGTCCCATACTTCATAGCATTCGGGGTATTCTTTGAATAATCCACTTAAAGCTTCCGCTCTTTGGAAGCTATCTGAATACCTTGAGTTAATTATTGAAAATGCTCTTCGACATTCTCCCACAGATGCACTTTGTGCCAACGTTAAGTTAACAGGGAAAGTTAAACTCGTAATCGATGCTGTTAGTAAAAAGGCTGTAAGTTTTAACATTAATTTACCTCACACTTTTCATTTTTTACAGTTACATTTTAATGCTTCTTGGAAATCTTAATTGCAGTAAACATAGTTTGTCAAGTAAATTTTTTACAATAAAATAACGTCAGATGTAACAAAAAATTATATTCTACAAGGCAGGAATATTAACTTAAATAAGAACAGTTAGGGAAAACATACAGTAATTAACGAAAGTAGTCTCCAAAGAGAAAACAATTTGAACTAAAAATCAATTCTTACACCTATACTATTCCTGTCAACTGTTCTAACTGACCAGTGAATCCAGATGTGTTACTGTGGAAGTCTGGAGCAACATAATGGGAAGGTTGAAAATCTAAACCAGAAGTAAAATGATTATTGTATCCTGATACTCCGCCAGTATAACCATGTGTAGCATAACCCCATTTACTAAATCCGTTGTTATTCATATATTGATTCCAGTAATCAACACTTTGATTATACTGCTGATAGTATTGTTGCTGTTCCGTATTGTATCGGTTTTGAGCATAAGAATATAAAGGATGATTAGGAGACAAAGCACCCATTGTATAATCCAAATATGCTTTATTATAAGGGTCATTTAACACATAATCTGAAGAAAGATTACCTAAGCTTGGTTGCGCTCCACCAGCCATAGAAGCAGCTATATGATAACCTTGATTATGAAGATAATTTTCTGCTTCGGGATTACGAGCATTTTGACCCATCCACATATAGTTATTGCCTTGATTGTATAAACCATACTGATAAGAATGATACTGCATAGCAGCAGGAACACCACCATATAAGTTACCGTAAGGGTCATAACTGGGTTGTCCAGTTAAGTAATCAGGTTGTTGACCAAGTAAATATGGACTAGGATACATCTGAATAAATTTTCTGAGTTGTATTTTTACTCCTAAACTATATTTAAGTAATTTATGTATTTCAAGACGGAAAAAAACGGATATAGTCGGGAACTTATTAAATTATCTTTACAAATATCGGAAAGTAACGGATAATATCGGAATCATTTTTTAACGTCATAATATGAGCATTATGGATACTAAAGAAGTCTTCCAACTCATTGATAATCTTGTTTTTCGTCAAACAGGAAAGCATCTCGATACCTTACAATTAGGTATTCTAAAAAATGTCTTTAATGGTCAGAAATATGCAAAAATAGCAGAAGACTATAACTGTTCTGAAGGTCATGCTAGAGATAAAGCTTATGAACTTTGGCGTATTCTTTCAGATGTTTTAGGAGAAGAGTTAAATAAGTCAAATATTAGAGCAGCAATTGAAAGATTTATAATTGCTAATAATATCAATAATTTAGTTAATTCTGAAAAAATAGATAATGTTAATTTCTGTTCTAAGCCTTCTAAAAATTCAGAAATAGATGATTTTGAAACTGTAGAAACTGAAAATAGTTTAATTAAAGAGAAATTAATAGAAGCAAAATTAGAGACTGTTCCTAGATTAATACAATTAGGTTTAACCACAGAACAAATTGCACAAGCTCTTGATTTAGAGTTAGAATTAATTTTAGACTATTTAAAAAAATAATTATTAATAATGATGCTTGAAATTTACGACTCATACACTTTACTTCCATGAGCAATAAAAACAATAGTCACTTGATAAAGTGTTTCATCAATAAAATCATTCAAATGATATCCTTTGTCTTTATATATCTTTGTTTTGGTACTATTTGCGGTTTATATGCGAGAAGTTTTACTGATATTAATGCGTTTAGAAGTATCTTTTTTTTACTGTTAGCCATTTCCTTTGAGTTAATGATCATGGCTTTTAATTAGTCTTGATAGTCCGTTCACAATCTAATTTCTTAATTAAATATTAACAACCTCACAAATTAGCCATTTTTCTGTAAAAATGGAGGTTGTATTCTTACTTATATAATTATTATGAAGCTTCCTCCTCAGTTAGAAACCCTACGCAAAGAGTTAGAAGCAACCCAAAAACTCTATCTCAAAATCACCCCTTGTTTTAGCAACAAACTGACGATATGGGAGAGTAAGTTTGGAGGAGAACCTTACTTTCCTAAACTGTTAGACTATCCGATGAGTCCTGAAGGAAATCCTTTAATTTTATTAGCTCAAATTAATTTTTCTGAAACTTTATTATTAGATAATTTTCCAAAAGAAGGCATCCTACAATTTTACATCGATAGTTATCATGATTTATATGGAATGAATGATGAAGATATGGCTGATCAAAAACATTTTAGAGTTATTTATTTTGATAAAATTGATTTAGCTCAAAAGAATTTAATTACTGATTTTAGTTTTCTTCCAAGTATTGATGATCCTGATGTTATTTTACCATTTATTGGTAGTTTTGCCTTGACATTTGAACAAAAATCTGAACCCATCAGTGGTTGTGATTATCGGTTAGAAAAGATGATAGAAAATTTTGTCAATCATTCAGAAGAAAACATCGATTACTATGATCTTTTAGAGGATTATTTAGACTTATATGAAGCAGAAGAACATAAATTAGGTGGTTATCCTTTTTTTACTCAAGATGATCCGAGAATTAATTTTGATGAAACCATAGAACCATACGAATTGCTATTTCAAATGATCTCGGATGAAGACGCAGATATTATCTGGGGAGACATGGGAGTAGGTAACTTTTTTATTCAACCTTCTGCTTTAAAAAAATTAGATTTTAGTCAGGTCATTTATTCTTATGATTGTTGTTAATGTCAAAAGTTATAGCAGTTCCCATACTTGTGAGGTACAAACTTTTCTAGTTTTAGGAGTTAGGAGTTCGGGAGTTCAGGAGTTCAGAAGTTGAATATTAGGTGTACCTCATGAGTTCAGGAAATGCCATATTAAAGAATATTTTTATAATTATTTTGTGATAGCAATATTTTCATAAATATTACTCATTTTTACATCAATATTGATGGAATTTAGTTTAATCACATCGTTAATATCTTGATATTCTTGCAATAACCATTGATGATTGTTTGTTTTCGTATAATGTTCAATAAAATAGTTTGCTTGGTCGATTAAAATATATTCTTTTAAATAATCAATAGAACGATAATACACAAATTTATCCCCTCGATCATAACTAGAAGTTGAAGGAGATAAAACTTCAAAAATAAGACAAGGATTAATAATTTCATCTTGTCGATTTTCGTTAAAAATAGCATCTCCTTGAATTACCATTACATCAGGATAAACCCCTCTTTTATACTCAGGTATCCACACTCTAAGATCACTAGATTGTACACGAAAACTTGTTTGATTTAAAGCTAACTTTAGACAAAAAATAAGATTCATAATAATCGTATTATGATTAATGGTTCCACCAGTCATAGGAATAATAACTCCGTTATGATATTCATGTTTGAATTCAGAAATTTCTTCTAGTTGACGATAATTATCTAAAGAAATAGTCTGTTTTTTAGGTGTAGATTGTGTAATCATAGTGAGTCCGATTATTATAGGTTACTAAGGAAAATAGGCAAAAGGCAAAAGGCAACAGAGGTATTTGTTTAGTTTACTTTGAGAAGCTGATATCAAAGACTAAGATTCTTGTTTCAAATCATCGAAAAAAGATAAGTTTTCATCATCATTTTTATCTTCTGTTGATATGGTCTGTTCTTGGGACATTAGAGTAGATGAAGATTCAGATACATTAGTCTTTTTTTCCTCATTAGTGTTTGATATTTCTTCAGCATTTAAAGCCATTTTAATTTGCTTAATTAATGTGCCTAACTTTCCTTCATCTAATAAGGAATTAATCAAAGTTAACCCACTGGTTGATAACATTAATTTGCTAATATCCCCAGTTCCATTACCATTATTGCCATTTAATCCTGGAAAGGCATAAATTTTGGCATCTCCTAACACCCCAGGTTGTGGGGCTAAGGATTGGAGAATATAGGGCAATTGAGGGGCTAATTGCGGCCAAAGGTCTTTTATGAGGTCAGCCGTCCTGTTTGCGTTGCTCAGGGCATTTTCTGCTTCAATGAGAGCTTGTTTACTCTCAGCTTCAGCCAACACTTTATACTTATTAGCATCGGCTAAGGTGCGAATGGACTCCGCTTCTAACTCCGCTGCTTGACGGGCAATTTCTGCTTGACGACGACGGCGAAATACGTCAATTTCTACTACGTTTTGCTCAGAAATGCGAATTTTTTGTGCTTCTTGTTCAGCAGCAATGACCACTAACTGTTGTTCCCGTTGAGCTTTTTCTACTTCCTGGGCCGTCATAACCGCCGCTTCAGCTTGCGCTTTTTCCGCTTCTGACTCAAACCGTTCCCTCTCTTTATTAGCAATGGCGATCGCAGCTTCTTGTTGAGCAATTTTTGATTGTTGTTCGGCGGCCGCTACTTCAGCTTGTGCTTGAAGTTGGGAAGCTTGAATCATTTTTTGACGGTTAATTTCTGCTACTTCAGTTTCTTGTTGTTGCAGGGTTTGAGTGACTTTTAATTGTTTATTTTGTTCTTCTAACTCGATATTAACACCAATCCGTTTTTGCTGAATAATTAATTCTTTGGAAATTTTTTCTTCTTCAACTGCTTGTTCTTGCAAGATTTTATTTTTTTCAATTTTAGCTGCTTCTTTATCTTTAGTCTCTTGAATTTCTCTTTGTTGTTGCGCTCGTAAAAATTCTACATCTTTTTGTTGAGTTAAGTTAGCGTCTTCTTTTTGTTTAATAATTTCTAAAGTTTGTTTTTCAGCTTCTAATTCTCGTTGCTCGATAGCCACTTGAGTTTCTAATTCAACTTCTCTTTTTTGTTGAATTGATTTTTGTATAGTTTCGGTTCTTAGTCTCACCCCTTGAGCATCAAAAAAGTTATTTTCATCATAAGTATCACTTTCTTCAATCTCAGAAATAGCAATATTATTCAGGGTTAATCCAACTTTTTTTAGATCCTGTTGAATAAGGTTTAATACGGCTTCTGCAAACCCTAATTTATCTGAGTCTATTTCAGCTATTTTTTTCTTTTTAGCTGCTGCTCGAATGGCATCATCTGCTCGTTTTTCAATGGCATCTTTAATATCATTTTCTGATATTTTTCCTTGCTTAGATAACCTGGCTGCTGCTGCTAAAATATCCTTTTCTTCTTGAGCAATACAGATATAAAATGTTACGCGCATATTTGCTCTTAAATAGTCTTGGGTTCTGACAGCTAATTTATCAGAACGCACCACATCAATGGAAATTTCTCTTAAAGGAACGTGAGTGATTTCATGGAAACCAGGAATAACAATACAACCCCCATTTAAAATAACTGTTTTGCTTTTTTTAAACACACCCCCTGTTCTCACCAAAGCTTCATTGTTGGGTGCAATAACATAGAATCTAGTATAAAGCCAAACACTTAATAATAAGAGGAATAATAAGATGCCAATACTTCCTAAAATACCCACAAACGGTAAACTATTTAGGGTTGTTCCTGCTTGTCCGATATAGGTTGAATTCGTCGGTAATACTTCTTCAAAAATAGGTTTATTAAGAGATATTTTTAACTGATCTTCTTTTTTTTCAAATAAATCTATTTCATCTATTCTAAATAAATTAGAATCAAAATTAATTTTGGGTAAGGATTGGATCAATTCTAGGTCAAATTTAGGGTTCATTTTTCTACCTCTTTTTAGGAATCTTTTGGTAAATTAGTTTGATTAATCCATTTATCTTCGTCAGAACTATCTTTACTAATTCCAATGTAACTATGTTCCTGACGATCAATAATTAAAATTTCTTGTCCGTGGTGGGGAATAACATCAGCCCAATGGGGTAAACTAATACTAATTGTCACTAAATTCCCTGCGAGATCATAGACATCTGCCTGTCCTATTTTTCCCTCAATTAAATATGGAATTGTTTTTGATGTTACGGTTCCTACACAGCCAATTAAGCGCTCACTTTTGACATCTTCTCCAAAGGAAGAAAAGATCTGTCCAATGGGATAAGATAATAATTTTCCTGTCCATAAACCGATGAATAAAGAGGCAAAAAACACTAAACCCCCTAACCCAAAAAACTGATTAGGAATGGTTCCCGTGAGACTACTTAATAAGGTATTTAAGGTCAAACCAGCTACTCCCCAAGCACTAAAATCAATTCCTAATAAAATCATTAAAGGGGCTTTTCCTAGTCCAAACCAACTTAATAGCTGAAAAGGATTTACATTCTCGCCATCACCACTAATATCAGCATCTATATCTGCTTCTACATCAGCATCTAAATTGAAACCATTACTATCAATATTAATGTCAATATCACTATCCAGATCACCACCTTCATCCCCTCCACCAGAAATAATAATGAGAAGAAAGAAAGCGACTCCAACGCCAATTAAAACCCAGTAAAGTAAGTTAGCGGGATGTAATAACATGGGAGACATTTACCATTTATTTTTATCATAGCATATAAACTTTTATAATCTGTTTTTTTGCTTAATAAAAATCAATAATAAAACATTAAAAGAATATTAAAAAAACTACAATCAAATCCAATTTATTTAATGATTATGAAATTACTATTTACGAAAAAAGAAGCGATCCTAGATTAATAAAGAATAATACAAGAGCGTTTGTTATTGGAATTGGTTATCGAGGACAAACTATATTAAAGCAAATTAATGGCTTATGGCCAGCCATTCAAAATAAAGGAGTTCCTGTACGTCAATCAAGATTTTATTCCCAAAAAAGGAAACAATGGCAAACATTTGGACGTTATCAAAACTCTGAAGATTGTAACCTTTTAATGGTTTTTTACAAATGCTTGGTGGAGGTGGTATAGGAGTGGCTGGATCATCCTTTTTAAATAAGAAACAGCCCCCATCTAATAACCAATGGGATGATTCACAAATATCAGGATTCAACTTAAATTCTGCCACGAGTCAAACTGACCTTAAAGAGTTAGAAAGACGGTGGTTAAAAGATTCAGAAGTAATTAGAAACCATCAAAAAAAGTTACAAAGTAAGCTTAATGCCATTGAATTCTTTTTAGGCAAGAAGTTTGAATACTTTAATCGTAGAGACACTTATCACTGATTAAGCGATCGCAACCTTTACCCCTAGCACAATTACCCCTAGTAAAATGAAATCATCAAAATCTTTTCTCTTCTTCATGGATTTAGCCCGTCAAGGTGCCTTGGTTGAAGGCCG
>JASJDW010000173.1 GCA_030064955.1 Crocosphaera sp. | reverse complement strand
TAGACACACAGGGTTAAAACCCTGGTTCGCTCCACTGCCATCCGTTAAAAGCGAGTGCGTAATTCGGATTCGTAATCCGAATGTAAGACGCACTCAAGACACGGGATGGCTTTCTCTCGCTCACTCTTTTTTTTGGTAAGGATCTCTGGTATCTCGCCAAGGTAACTGTCTCCCCTGTTGTTGATACCAAGTTAAGAGAGATTGTCTGAGATTAGGTAAATTTAAAACTGGCAACATTATCTCATTAGCTACCAGTTTGCTTTGATTTTTCAAAGATTTGTTAGCTTATGCGTCAAAAACGGTTATTGCTAGGAACTCATTCTAACGATTATTACTGGCTTTACGACACTGTATAACACAACTTTTAAAATGTTCTTCTGTTGGGTTACTGACGATCTTCGTGAAACCTTTAACTTGACAGCCATTATAAGCTTCAGCATCAAATGAATACAGTTCAACCACAGGAAATAAACCATCCGATACCTCTGTTGTGGCTGTTTGTAAAGTAGTAGCAGTCAATGGGCCGATCTCTACCTCAGAAAAACCCCCATCTCCTTGTATAGTGACTTTATAAAAATCTCCCATATTCTCGTAATCATAGGGATCTACCCCTTGATCATCAAGACGCAGATATTCTATTGTATCAGTTTCAGCAGAAACCCCCAGAAATTCTAAGCCAGAATCTCCTTTAAGAACACATTGTCCTCCACATTGGTACTCACCTTCAACGTCATATTTCTGTAGGTAGTTACAATCACTCAAGGCCATAGCCTCTAGTGGTGAGTAGGAAAAGCTTCCAAATGTTAGCATCGTTACTAACATAGCAAGAACGATTAGTCTCAGTTGAGACTGACAAAATCTAACAATATTGATCATAAAAACCCCGTCAATTACTTTTTTAGAATTAGTAAAAAATCCTTAGTAGACCAAACGATTAGTCACAATCATCAATACATCTTCGTGATTAATTGTATAGTATTTGGGGTTATGAAATCAGGTAAATGAAAAACTGGCAACATTATCTCACTAGCTACCAGTTTGCTTTGATTTTTCAAAGGGATCTTGCTTTATTCTTCGTCTTGTAAACTGCTATTGATGGCTTGTAGAGACTTTTCAAAGTTAAGTCTTTGTTCTGCGTTGCGTAAAAAGTAACCACTCATCATCGCTGAAGCCAATAATTTTCCTAAATGATCCCGACTGGTACTTACGGTTACGCCAAAATGTTCAGGGGGAAGATTACCTAATAAGCCAATAATATTCCGTTCCATGACTTGAAAAACTTCTTGAGAGTCAGGTTTGGACAGTTGAGAGATGGTTTCAGGACTGAGGGACTGAACATATTTCCACAAGGTGTCCCCCGTTTCATTTTCATTAGTAAAAAAATTCTGGGAACGGTTTAATTCATTATTCACTGTTGGCCTCCTGTGGATTTTACCTGTTTGTGTATCTTTATGACGAAATTGATACTATTTACTTAATTATCTTTCTCCTCTACTGTAACAAGTTTCTTAATAAAATTGAGGTCGTTAGAACCGAACCGTAAATTCCGATCCCCCGACCTCATAATCTTTTTGTCCCGATTAACTGGCTAAATATTCTTGAATATTTGCCTTCCGTTTTCTGAGTTTAGATAACGCTTCTCTCTCAATTTGTCTAACCCGTTCCCGACTGATATTCAGACGAGAACCAATTTTAGCTAGGGTTAAGGGTTGTCCGTCCAGCAGTCCAAACCGTAAGGCGATCACTTCTTTTTGCTGAGTGGTTAAGTCTTCCATCAACCTTTCTAAGTCAAATTGCAGGGAAGAATGGGTTGCAAAGTCTTCAGGAGACTGGCCATCATCTTCCAGGAGATCCCCTAATTCTGTGTCTTGGTTATCCCCCACCCTTAAATCTAAGGAAAGGGGTTGTCGGGCCCTTTCTAGATATTCTCTAACTTGTTTGGGGGTTAAGTCCAATTCTTCAGCCAACTCAGCAATGGTCGCGGCCCGACCTTTTTGTTGGGAGAGTTCCCGTTGGGCTTTTTTGATTTTATTGAGTTTTTCAGTAATGTGAATGGGAAGGCGAATGGTTCGGCTTTTTTCTGCGATCGCCCTGGTAATGGCCTGACGTATCCACCAATAAGCATAGGTTGAGAAACGATAGCCTTTGGTGGGGTCAAATTTTTCTACCCCTCGCTGCATCCCAATAGTTCCCTCTTGAATGAGATCCAATAGATCCAGGTTCCGTTTAAGATACTTCTTGGCCACAGATACCACGAGACGAAGATTAGCTTCCACCATTTTTCGCTTGGCCGCTTCTCCTGCTTCTATGACAGAATGTAATTCTTTTTTAGAGAGTTTAGCAGCTTTAGCCCATTGGCTTTGTGTGGGTTCTTGACCGGTTTGTTCAATGATCTCGTTTCGGAGTCTCTCTAAGTTAACTAATCGTTGGACTCGCTTAGCATAAAGAATCTCTTCTTCATGGGTTAGCAAGGGAACACGACCAATTTCTTTGAGATACGCCCGAACCGGGTCAGGATTACTTTTAGTTAGCTTCATAAGAGATTTTTTATCTAGTAGTTCAGTGTCACAGAATGAAGAGTAAGGAATAGTGATATATAAAAGGGAATGCTTATAGTAACAAAGTTTTGACTCTGATTGCTGTTTTATGGGCTTTTTGTTAATAAGTCATGATAAGTGACTCTGAGGATGGAACGGATCAATAGGAGTGTCATGGGGGAATACATCTCTATTTAGGTATGAATTCCTAGTTTTAGGATTGGTTCCTTAACAATCCTACACGATTTTGTTAACTTTTGTAAAGTTTATGATTGTACGGCAAATAAACTAAGAATATATGCTTACGGTTCCAGTGTAACGAGATTCTTAAAAAAAATTGTCAATTTAGATGCAATTTTTTTGATTGGAGAATGGAGAATTGATAATTGGCTATTGTTATTATTTATCTGGGAAAATTAAGTCATCTAATTGGGCATAGTCAGGTAAGGTTGTATCGATTAATTGACCCTCTCTCATAACCTGGCGATCGCTTTGGGGACGGGAAAATAATTCACTAAAATAACGGGCTTTAAAAATCACTAAATCTGCGTTGACTCCCATCCCTATCTTACCTAAATGGGGTAAGTTCATCAACTGTGCAGGGATTTTATTAATACTAGCAACCCAGTCATCATAATGAGTATCTAAATGGCAAATTCTCACAGATTCTTTTAAAATTTCTAACCCATCGTGATTTCCAAACCCATAAAAGGGATCTCGACAGTTATCACTAGCAAAAATAACAGGAATTCCTTGTTGTTTTAAGGCGTGAACATCAGTTACGCCTCGCCATTTTGGGGTATGTCCTGGAGTTCTATCTTGTAGATATAAATTACATAAGGGTAAACTAATCACATTAATATTGGCTTCTTTAACTAATGTTATTGTTTCTTTAACTAATTGCTCAGATTGTTGAGCCAAACTACAACAATGACCACAGGTTATTTTATTTTTAAATTGATGTTTTATGGCGGCTTCTGCAATTTTTTTTAAGCAAATTGAATTCTTATCCTTGGTTTCGTCAGCATGAAAATCAAGATCTAACTTTCTTTCTTTTGCCAAGGTAAAGACTTTATCTAATTGTTGATCAAGTTGAGGATTCATATAAGCAACTCCTCCTAATATTTGTCCATAGTTAGCGACTAAATCTGCTAATTTACTCCCTTCTTCTGTTAAGAAATAATCTAAAGATACTAAGGAAACTGCTTGTAAAACTAGTTTATTTTTCCATTTATTTTTTAATTCTTCAAAGACATTAAAGCTAACATTGGCTTGTTTTCCAAAAGAGTCTAAATGCGTTCTTATAGCGATGGTTCCTTGCGCGTAACTACATTGTAAACCAAAGTCCATCCGTTGATAAATATCTTCAGGGCTCCAGTTTTTTTGAGCATCTTTTTTAACGGTTTCTAATGCTTCATCAAAGGTTCCTGATAGGTTAGGTGATCGCTCCCAAATATGTCCTTTATCGAGATGGGTATGACTATCTATAAAACAGGGAAAAATAATCCCTTTTTTCACATCAACATAAGGATGTTCAGGGAGTTTAGAAGTGTGAGGAATAATTGAGATAATTTTGTTATTATAAATTTCTAAATCAACATGGCATAATTGTTCTCTTGTCTGGGGTTTAATGGCAATATTATCCAAGAGACATAGAGGAATATGAGCATTTTTTAGCCAAAAGCGATCGCCTAAATTACTGTACATTTAATATTGATCAGGCTTTTTGATTATGATATCATTAAAATAGAAAAAAAATCAGAGACTGCTTATAAAAATGAATAAGATAGTTTTATTAAAATAAACTAAACCCTGAAATTACAGTAAAATATAATATATGAACCTCATCTATCGTTTACAGGGTGTAGAATTTGAATGGGATTCTAATCAACCTCAAATCAATGTAGAAAAACATGGGGTAACATTTGAAGAAGCGATGTAAGCATTCAGCTATCAGCTTAAAACTAACGCTGCTAATATCAAAAAAATATCCCCTAAATAACTTTAGGGGAAATACGGTATTTGATTAACAAATGAAATGATATGATAGATTAGAACTCTTTACATCAAGCAACTTTAGGACTACTAAAGCATAAAGCAAAGATATATCGGTTAGGAAAAACAGTAGTTGTTCACTTTACTTTGTTTTTCTATTTTATGCTTTGGTAGATCCTTTTTTGCTTTTCTTGCCAACCTTACGCTTGAAAGCACCACCAAAAGCGATCGCAGTACCTGCACCTAACATGGTGAGAGGTTCAGGAACAGCTGTTAAGGTCATAGAATAGCTACCGTCAGCATAGAAAAACTGTTGAGCAGAGAATAGTCCTTCTGCAACCACAGCACCATTAGCTCCGACAAATGTTCCAGAAAATGGATCAAAAGTTACGTTGACACCGAATGTACCGTTAGCAACACGAGTAACACTAAATGGGTTGTTAGCAACGAAGGTTACACCATCAGTAAATGTTAATAAAGGATTTGTTGCAACACCACTGTAAAGGTTTCCAGAGACTTGAGTGATGTCAATGTCACTCACTCCAAAAGATAACAGATCATCAGGACCTACAACATATTGTGTAAAAAATCCGCCAGTCGAATCGCTTTCAACTTGTCCAGTCAAAAAGTCAATAGTATCAGATGGAACATCAGGGAGAAGTGAAAAGGTAGCTTGACCAGTAATATTAAGAGTGTCTCCAACTCCAAGAGTTAATGCTTGAGCAACTTCAGCAGTTAAAGTCATGGTTACTGTGGTACCGACAAATGCAGCACCCAAAGCAGCAGATTTTAAATTGAACATAAGTGTTATTTTCTCAGATGTACAAGGATAAAATTGAAGGTTTTATTAGCCTTCTGTGTTATTTTGCCATAGCCATGTTATTGTTCATGTAAACGTTAATGTATAACTTCGTGTTTTCCTATCAAGTTTTGAACGTTTACATTACTCTATCTTCTTGGTTTTCTGTTTGTAAGGTAGATTCCACCCGATTCGAGGTTAACGCCCATTGTCCAAGTTCTATTGTTGTTGGAAATCGTAACCGCTCTTCCTGATTTTACAAATTTCCATCCCTGAACTTCAGCTTGTCTAACATTTTCTGGCGCACAAACCTAAAAAAGCCGTGAGCGAGAGTTAGCCACGTCCTTTTAAGGCGTGGGGGTGGAGCGAACAAGGGTTTTAACCCTATGTATTCATTTATTTTTCTGATTTTCAATATATTTCTTTATAGTTTCAGTTGAGGCCGCTCCTGTGGTTGCACAAAAATAGCTAGGTGTCCATAAAGTAGGTAATTTTAATAATTCAGGGAATTCTCTTCTTAAATGATGTGACAATCTTCCCTTGATTCTTTTAATAATAACAGAAGGAGCATAAGTCGGTTTAGCTTCAATAAATAAATGGATGTGGTCTGGCATAATTTCCAGGGCTATTAACTGCCATTGATTTTCTTTACACAAGTCAAAAATGATACTTTGCGCTCTATTTTTTATTTCACCCTTTAATACAGGTTTACGACGCTTAGGGCACCAGACAAAGTGGTAGTTTAATAAAGTTACTGAATGAGAATTAACTCGATAATTGTCCATATAAAATAGTTGACTTTTTTGTTTATATACATTACTATATCAACAGGAGGTGTAACAATGTACAGATGCCAGCAAAATCTTATTCATGCTGATGACGACACAACAGCTATCCTGGAATTTATCTGTTCAGAAGCTAATAAACTAGCAAATTGTGGGATATACTATTGTCGTCAATCGTTCTTTAAAGCTCATCGTTATGTAAGTAAATATGAGCTTGATTCAATTCTTAAGAATAATCCTCACTTTAAAGCAATGAGGTCTGCTTGCGCTCAACAAGTATTACATGATGTTGTGGAGTCTTTTGTGTCCTATAAAAAGTTATCTAAATCATGGAGAAATGGACAATTAGCTAACAAGCCACATTTACCAAAGTATCGTAAGAAAGGGGGCATGGCTGTTGTTAGTTGTCCTGCTAGATGGATTAAGCTAATAGACGGAATGCTTAAGATTCCATTAGGGAAGCAAGTTAAAGCATGGTTTGCTATTGACTATTTCTTATTACCAATGCCATCTAATTTAGATTTTAAATTAATTAAAGAATTTCGGATTGTTCCCAGAAATCAATGTTTTTATCTTGAGTGTGTTTACAAGCAAGATGACATTAAAAAGGTTAGCCCTAACTTAAATGCGCTTGGGTTAGATCATGGTGTTTCTAATTGGTTAACTGGCACTTCAACTACTGGCAAATCATTTATTGTTGATGGGAAAAAAGTAAAATCTCAAAATCAATGGTATAACAAGCGTGTATCTCAAATTAAAAAGGGTAAAGCGCACGGCGGTCACAAGGGGCTGAGGTTCCCTCAGCCCACGCCACCTCAAGATTACTGGAATGATGAGTTAGCTAGTTTAACAGAAAAGCGCAACCGTCAAATGAGAGACAATATTAATAAGGCTGCTCGATTTGTCATTAATTGGTGTCTTGATAACGATATTTCTATCATTATTTTTGGATGGAATCAACGACAAAAAGACTCGATTAATATCGGCAAAAAGAATAATCAAGAATTTGTCCAAATTCCCACAGCAAAGCTTAAGAATCGTATTAGTCAGTTATCCGAACAATACGGAATTAAGTTTATTGAAGTCGAGGAAAGTTACACTTCTAAAAGTTCTTTTTTAGATAATGATTTGCTACCTTCAGTTGGTGAAAAACCCGACGGGTGGCAACCATCAGGAAAAAGAATAAAAAGAGGTTTGTATCGCACATCTAAAGGTAAATTAGTGAACTGTGACAGCCAAGGGGCTGCCAACATTATTAGAAAAGTAAGCACACAGCTGAAGTTATCTTTAGCCAAGGTGTCCAGGAAAGTTTTGAGTCTTCCACAACGATATAGATTAGATAGGTTATCTAAAGCATATCGTAAGCGTTGCGAAGCGTCTATTTATAGCGCGTAGCAACACCCCCTTAGAATCCGCAGTGTTTCAACCTGCGGAGAACTCAATGATAGTTTAGCCTAGTATGTACTGTAGAAGCGAACTTGAGCAACTTGATAAGATAAGGACGGCATTGGTTAACCAACTCAGACAACGAACTAAAACACACCATCGTTTTTTAGGACAAAATCGTTAACCCCTTATTTTTCCATAAGGGGTTTAAAATTGTTAAAAGTTTGATTTAGAGAGATAAAGCCAATGGTTGCACTTGCACAAGTTGAAGATATGATTAAAGCCCAAATCCCCGATGCTCAAGTGGTGGTTAGGGATCTGACCGGTGGGGGCGATCATCTTGAGGCGATCGTTGTCTCTGCTGAGTTTGAAGGAAAAACCATGATTAAACAGCATCAATTAGTTTATGGCGCACTTCAAGACGCTATGGCATCTGAGGCTATTCATGCCTTGGCTTTGAAAACTTATACCCCCCAAGCTTGGGAAGCAGCCCAGAGATAAGACAAGAGCGATGGGAGACTAGGAGACTTTGGAGACTAGGGCGATGGGGGAGCAGAGGGCGCAGTGGGAGACTAGGGGACAAAGGAGAAATCATTCATATATATTCCCCCCGTCACCTTATCACTTCCCACACTCCCCTCTCTTCCCACACTCCCTATCACCCCGTCACCCCACCCTTCCCACATTCCCTGTTTCGTCTTGAGCCTATTATCATTGAATAAATCTTTCAAGGAGTAAGTATGACACCAGAACTCAAAGAAAAAATCGACCAACTTGTTACCGATCACAAAATACTGGTCTTTATGAAAGGTGCCAAGTTAATGCCTCAATGTGGCTTTTCTAACAATGTGGTACAAATTCTTAATACCCTTGGCGTTCCTTATGAAACTGTTGACGTTTTAGCTGATAATGAGATTCGTCAAGGGATTAAAGAATATTCTAACTGGCCGACTATTCCTCAAGTCTATATCAATGGGGAGTTTGTGGGTGGCTGTGATATTATGATCGAAATGTACCAAAATGGTGAGCTACAACAAATGGTAGAAGTCGCTCTGGCTTCTTAAAAAAATAAGCCCGCTTGTGCGGGCTAAAATTTGCTTTGATCTTTCTGAACTATATTGTCTGGTGTGAGTTGCATTTTGTTTCAACCGATTGGACAAGAACACGAAATTAAAAGCGATAATAATCTGTTTCAGGTTCTAACGCAGGCAACTCGAAATTAGAAGGATCTCGGAAAAAACGCCAAGCATCCTCTTCTAAACGATGAATGAGATAAGGTTCTAAAACGTTAACCTGTCGCAAACAACTAAGATAACCGTCCATGTAAGACTGAATTTCATCAAATCGACGGCCTCGGTTCCAGAGTTCTACCATACCGTCCGTCAGGTTTTGATAATAGCGGATTGCTAGAGGATGTTGCAGCATAATCAATGAATGGGAATGATTTAAAGGGAAGTTGATAATAAATAAATGCCTTGATTCTAATGAATCATTAATAGAAAAACAAGCTACAATATTAAATAGATCGAAAATCTAAGAAAATCCTACCCGTTCGGTACTTTACATTCTATCTCTGTCCCATTCATTTGAAAACCCTATGGGTTAACCAATAACACAAGAGCTAGATTTGTAAAATTTAATATTTTCTTAGGAAATAGTCAAAAACACCGTAGCCGATGTTACAAATTCTTGACAATACGTTTGCTACGCTAAGGACTGTCAAACTAGAAGGACAAAAACTAAGGTGAGTCTTATTTATACTGCCATTGTTGAGGGAAATCCTCATCTACGCTCATTATTAGGTTGGCATCTGCAACAAGCAGGTTACACAGCGCAACAATGTGCTAATCTGCAACAAGCCCGCAGTGTATTTAACCGCCGTCAACCCACCTTAGTGATCCTTGATGCTGATCTCTCTGACGGAGATCCGCTGGAATTGTGCCGGTGGCTTCACCAACAACGGCAATCGATGATTCTTATTTTATCAGCCCGCAACGTAGAAAAAGATATTGTTAGAGGCCTAAATGCAGGGGCTGATGATTATCTAACCAAACCCTTTGGAATGCAAGAGTTTATGGCTAGGGTTGAAGCTTTAATCAGACGGGTGCGTGTTGCTTCTGCGCCTTTATTTCTTGATTACGGTGACTTAAAAATTGATTTGGTACAACGTCGGGTTCAGTTTCAGGGAAATTTTGTGGATTTAACCCCTCAAGAATTTAGCTTATTATATGTCCTAGCCCAAGCAGAAGGAAATGCCCTCAGCCGTTCAGAATTGCTGCAAAGAGCTTGGCCAGAGGCGATCGATAACCCCCGTACCATTGACACCCATGTCTTGTCCTTACGCAAGAAAATTGAAACCGATCCCCGTCAACCGAGTTTAATTCAAACGGTTCGCAATGTTGGTTATCGATTTAACCCAGAAGTCATACAAGAACCGTCGGTGTCTCCTACCACCTCATCCAAAACTCAATCAGCCAAAATGGCTGCAGTTGAACCCCTTAAATTCAATAAGTTATCCTCGTAATATAGATCGAAAAAACAAGAAGGAGTTATGTTGGGTTGCCTTTCTCAACCTAACCTACAAGATTAGCGATCGCTAATTTTTTGTTTAATTAGTTGTTCAATTTTTTTGATATCTTCAGGAGATTTTGCCATACCATAAGTATCAGAAGCTGCATCAGAAGTATAACGATCTACAAAAGCGTGAAATGCGTTTTTATCGTCGGGATGCGAGATTAAATATGCTCTTAGTTCGGTTTTTGTCATTTTCTCGAAATTAGGGGTCATTATAAAAATCTCCAAAGACCATTTTTGTATATCTCTATTTGTATGTCATCACCAGCTAAGATGAAGACGTTACCTGTCCTTTCATCTAGTCTAACAATAAAAATAGGGGTAAAAGTATTAGTTAATGATTGACACAGTGTAATACACATTATGCCTTGTTCAGCCGTTGGTAAAATAATCTTACCTCACTTTTAATTATTTCTTTGACTAATTATGCCAGAAAAATGCACTGTAAAAGCGAATAAATGTAAAACACAATAATAGGTTATGTTGGGTTTCGTCCCTTAACCCAACCTACAAGATTAGCGATCGCACTACTTATTGTACCTGTGAATTTTGTAATTCCCATAAGTAGCAAAGACAAGCGGTCAGTTTGGGATATTTTCTAACTTCAGGTTTAATAACAACATAGGGAGTTTCAGCTCATTATCTTTCATGATTTTTAATAGCTTAATATGGTAAGTTCTACCATCTATAATGCTGATATAACTTGAGGATGGTTTGTCTTTGGTTCACTTACAAATGTCCAAATAATATTGAGTATATTTGAAATTTTAGTAAATACCAAATATACTAGAGGCAATAAAAGTGAAGGTCTGATTTACTCGGATTTCTTAATTGAATTTTACTAAACACTAAACCCATTTTAAACCTCAACAAACTTTCCTAACTCTAGTAGTTGAAGCATCAAAATAACGATCAGCGACTTCCTCTCCTGCTTCAATTTTTTGTTCAAGTTCATCAACGGAAATTTTCTTCATAAAGTTTTCTCTCCTGTTTGGTACTTTGACCATAAGTAATTAACCAAATATATTCCCCTTCTTCATCATAGCGAATTTCATAGATAACAGACAATAGGGTATTTCCTAGATAACCAATAGCGATAAATTGTTCAGGATTATCGCTTTTTATTCTTTCAAGATAGTAACCTGTGAAAGATGTAAAAAACAAGAATGGGTTATGTTGGGTTTCGTCTCTCAACCTAACCTACAAAATCAGCGATCGCATTATCATAATTCTAAACCTTCTCTTGATAAGTGCCAAAATCTAGCAATACTAATCTGTTTTTTAGATTGTTCCACTCGGTAAATAATACGATAAGGTTTAAGAATTAATTGACGTAGATTAGGGTGATTAAATTCAGGTACTATTTGACCTCTTAATGGAAATTGGCTTAATTCTTTAGCTTTACTGAGTAATTGCTGACCTATTTTTTTGGCTGCTTCAGGATTATTGATTGAAATATACCTAATGATTTTCTCCAAGTCATTTACTGCTTTAGGAGACAGAATTATTTGGTAGTCCATGAATCTATCATTTTTTCAACATCTTCTATGGGAATACCTTTTCCGTGATCAATTTGGTCAAGTCCTTCTTGCACTGCTGCAATAAATTCAATTTCTTGAGCAATTTCTCTGAAGGAAACATCTGAGGGTAAACGTTTTACCAGTTCAATAACGGTTTCTTTGTTACTCATGGAACTTTACAGATTAGGTAACAGTATGACTTTTATTCTAGCATTAATTTCAAAAAGAAGTGCAAGCTAACCGACAAGATCAGTGATCGCTAATTTTTTGTTCTTATTCAATCAATATGTAATTTTAGCGATTTTATAGTAAAATGTAGAGAATAATCGTAAAAAGGAGTTAAAGACATTCCCACAGCCGAACAACAGTTAACTTGTTTTATTTTAAGTTATTGGGCGACTAAAATGTATTTACCTGTTTATCTCATTCGTATTGACGAAAGAACAAAAAATATCTTTTTTCTTGCTGGAGATGAACACGAAATTGTTATTTTTCCTAATGGTAATTGGAGGTATGTATAATGACATCAAAATTTGATAAAATGAGTCGTCAAGAGTTACGCACTTATATGCTTGAAAATCGAGAAGATGAGGAAGCTTTTCAAGTCTATCTGGATCGAGTTATGGCACAACCCGGAGAAATTTATCCTGCACCAAAAACCATTGAAGATGTACATAATTTTCCGAAAGCTTTAAATAAAAATAAGGATAATCAGTAAAAG
>JASJDW010000172.1 GCA_030064955.1 Crocosphaera sp. | reverse complement strand
AGATATCTTGATTAAGGGGAAAACTTCCTCCTAAAGAAGCCCGTAAAATTACTGTGTTACTGTTTAATTTTGATGTGGCTTCCATTAAGATATCTTGCCATTGAGACGGGAAGGATAAATTTAAAATAGATTGACGACTTTGTTGGGCAACTAATTGTAAGGTTCGAGGGTTATCTACATCTAAATGAAGGGATGATCCAGGAAAATCTGCTAATAATGAGTTCACATCATTCAAATTATCTAGAAACTCTCTAAAGACACTCGAACTAATGACAAAACCAGGAAAAACATTGTAGCCACTTTGCTTAAGTTGACTTAACATCCATCCTTTTTCCCCAATAACGGGACGATCCCGTAAATCAATTTCAGAAAGCCAATAAAGCTTCATCACCGCAATAACAAGAATTGAGTTAGCAAGAACAATTAAAGGGATTAAAGAGATTTATGATGATGATTAATTAAAACAAATTTACTATTTTTTAAGATATATCTACCTATTTGTCATGATATCATAACAAACCAGTGCATCACAATGGTTTATTGCGAAGAACTTACAATTAGTCGTTAGACTAAACCTGAAAGTCTATCCAAATATAACTTTTATTATTTAATTTTATTGTTGTCCAGGCACTTACTTCTCTATGGGTAAACAGAAGATACGACAGGCAATCATTTTAGGGTTGACCACCCTTATATTAACAATCAACTGGACTTCTATGGCAGTAAGTCAGCTTCCTATGACTGTTACATCAACCAGTACAGTCATCAAAACTCAGACACCCTGGTGGGACCCTAACAAAGCACAGCCATGTGGGAGACTTTGGTGTAGTGAGGTTCATTTATTTGGTGGTTTAGATAAAATATTTAAAGTTGCGGTTGCGCCCGATGCTCTTGAGGATCCCAATAATGCTGCTTTTACTGTTGAAGAAAGGGCTAGACAAGTAGAAAGTATTTATAATTCGATTTATAATCGGGTTCGTCAGTCCGAATTTATGTTCCAGGAAAACATTATACAATCTCCATTTGGTGCCATTGCAAATTGGCGAAACTTATTTTTTAATAGAGATAACTTAGGAAAACATCCTGTCACTCCAAAAATTGAAATTGGTATTAAAAATAATCAAACCGTAATTTTTGTTCCACGACAACTTGAATTGGGGTTATCAGCGCAAACAATTGTAACAGTCAATCGAGCAGATAGTCTTTATCAAGGTAAATTAATTGAAGATATTGCTAAAGAATGGCGTTTTCTCATTGCGGAAAGTCTCAATGAGTCACTTTGGGCTAATGAAATTGATTATTATTACCCTTTTGCCAGATTAGGCGTTGCTATTGGCATTATGCTTGTTATTGCTGTTCCTGTAATTATTTTAGCAATTATTAGATACTTATTGAAAACTTGGAATCGTTATCTTAGTCGTCAATTACGTGCTTTAAAAGAGTCTTTGACAGTTGATGCAGAGGCTTTATCTTCCGATGAATTTCCTGTTTCAGATACTTTAAATCAGAGAACAGAAAATAATCAGGAAAATCAGGAGCGAATAAAACTTAATAAGCCCACCATTTTAGCCACCTTAAAAAAAGTGATTGATCGGCCCGATAAAGCACTAGCGAAAGCTAAGATTATGATTGAAAATACGGTACAAAATATAAGTAATAATGTTCCAAATTTATCGTTAAAGAAACAGGGAATTATTAAACGAAAGCAAAATATTGCTCAATTACTTCTAGGATTATTTTTTTGGATACAATTCTTTTTAGTTTTATTAGCTTTAACTTTAATTGTTTTACTTTTTCCTGAAACTCGTCGTTATACCTATTTCTTTTTAGGCCAAGCAATTATTATTCCTTTAATTTGGATGTCCACTAATATTGCCAATAAATTAAGTAATATATTTATTGATTTTTATCTTAATAAATGGGCAAAAAATGCACAATTAATTAATCCTAATTCTCATCGTTATACTTTGCGAGTTAGCACCTATTCTAATGCCCTAAAAAGTGGCTCAACTTTTCTCTTTATAGTTATTGCGACTGTGGCAACTGTCATGTTTTTTGGTATTGATTTAACAGTATTAGCGAGTGTAGGCGGTGTGGCTTTTGTGTTTGCATTTTTGTCTCGAAATGTGGTAGAAGATATGCTGAATGGGATCTTAATCTTATGGACAGATCGTTATGCTATTGGGGATGTTATTCAAGTAGGAAATATCGGAGGTTTTGTAGAAAATATGAATATTTATATTACACAAATTAGAGGTGCAGAAGGCCGTTTAGTTACCATTCCTAATAGTAAAATTTCTATCGTTGAAAATTTAACCAAAGATTGGTCACGGGTTGAATTTAAAATAGAAATTGCTTATGAAGCTGATGTTAGAAAAGCTTTAAATGTTATTAGTGAAGTGAGTGAAGAAATGCAAACTGATCCCACTTGGAAAGATAAAATTATTGAACCAGCTGCTATTTTAGGAGTTGATGATATTTCTCATCAAGGAATATTAATTCAAGTCTGGATTAAAACCCAAGCAATGCAACAATGGGCAGTAGGGAGAGAATATAGGTTAAGAGTAAAAGAAGCATTTGAACTAGCAGGAATACCTATCGGTGTTCCTCACCAAGAAATTAGATATCAACCTAATCAATCAATTAACAATTAATCAATTATGATCTTTCACATTACAACTTCTGAAACTTGGAAAAAAGCCAAATTAAATAATGAATATAGATGCAATTCTTTAGAAACAGAAGGATTTATTCACTGTTCAACTCAATCTCAAATTATAACCATTGCTAATACATTTTATAGTCACTGTAATCAATTAATCGTTCTTGAAATAAATCCGAATAAGTTATTATCAGAAATAAAATGGGAATCTCCTGCACACCCTAATTCTAATGTTGAACATAATATTAATGATAGTGAGCAATTTCCTCATATCTATGGAGTCATCAATGTAGATGCTGTTGAAAAGATAACCTATTTGTGTAAAAATAGTAAAGGTTTATTTGAAAATAGTTTTTAACTGATTTTCGGCAATTTTAAGCTTTTACGTTCTTCAGTAGCAAAATGATGGTCTAATTTAGGTGGTAATACTTGGCGAGATTTACGAAAATGTGAAGGGAATAATCGATAAGATTTATTAGTATTAGGTAATTGTAAATTCAGTTGTTGATTATTTATTTTTTCTGCTAATTCAAGATCAAAAATGTAACTATCTTCTGTTTCAGTATCAATCAGTTCAATCGTACAATTGACAGGATGATAACGATGAGTCGTAATGCTAAAAGAAGCATGGGTTAAGGGATACCCCTTTAAAGTTTCGAGAATTAACTCCCCCACTATAAAATCATGATCAATGTCATCAGGAATAACTAACGTATGATGAAAATGATAAGGTAATTTTTCATCGGATAATGGGTAATCAACCGTTAGTAAAGTTTTTTCAGTTTCAGGGTGAATTAATTCGTAACGGAGTTGAGCATTTAATGCAATTTCTCCCTCCATATTAACCCCTTCTATCATTCCTGATAACTTAATTCTTTCTCCAGCATTAATATTAAAGTTATCTTGTTCTAAGCTAAGGTTAATTAGAGACTTGGGTGTTGATGGTTGGGGTTGTATAATGCTATGTTTTTCTTCCTTTTCCTTATTTAATTCAGGTTCTATTTTTTCTCGTAAAAGTTTTTCTAATTGATCTAGATACGTTTGTGCTTTATTTTCACAAGTTACTTCATCTTGTGACGAATGAGAAGAATTAACCGATGGACTTTTATTGCTAACAGGTAAAATATTTAGGGTAATGGTTTCAGTCCAACTTTCCCCTAAAAACTCCGATAAAACATCTCCATGACAACGAATATTCCAAGCAGTTTCGGGTGTTAATTCCGTAAAAGGAAGAATCATCACTAACCCCTGGGAATTAATGCGACGTTGATGATATTGTGTGTGTTGATCTGGGGAAGTAATACGAACATCAACCACAGTATTCAAACGGTTTGACTTTCCCAAAATACGGTACTTTCCAGATTCTAACTCTAAGTTAGAAGCATTAGCAGGATACCACTTAATATCATCATCTTTTTGTATTAAGAATTCCCAGGATTTCATTGTTTTTATTGTGTGGAGTTGCCTATTGTTCTTCTATGTCTGTCAAGTTGTTGTTTAAGTTCCCCAACTGTACTAAATAATTCTGTTTGGGTCATACTTTGTTGTTCTTTGCTTTGTAACCATTTCAGTTGTAGCGTCTTATTTTCTGCTTCCTCCTCCCCTAAAACGATACAAGCGATCGCTCCACTGCGATCAGCCCGCTTGAACTGCTTACCAAAAGCACTCCCACTCATGTCTAATTCTACCGTTAAGCCCTCTTTACGCAATTTTTGGGCTAAAATTAACCCTTGTGCTTCGGCGGCTTCTCCTCGGGAAACTAAGTAGATATCTGGGGTCATTTCAGGAGAAGATTGTAATTGCTTCAACAGAATGATTAACCTTTCCATCCCAATGGCCCAACCTACCGCCGGGGTTGAGTTTCCACCCAACTCTTCCACTAACCCGTCATAGCGTCCCCCACCGCATACCGTTGCTTGGGCCCCTAAATCATCGGATATGATTTCAAAGGCGGTATGGGTATAGTAATCTAACCCTCTGACTAAACAAGGGTTTATGTTGTATTCAATACCGAGATCCGTTAAAAGTTGTTGAACTTGATCGAAGTGTTTTTTAGAAGCATCTCCCAGATATTGCAAAATATTAGGAGCATTTTCATTAATTTCTTTGGTACGCTTGGCTTTACTATCGAGAATGCGTAACGGGTTACGTTCTAAACGATCTTGAGAGTCGGGATCTAATTCTTCTTTGTAGGGTAGAAAATAGTTAACTAATGCTTCTCTGTATCTTTGTCTATCACTGCGATCGCCCACAGAATTGATATCTAATTTTAAACTTTGTAATCCTAACGTTTTCAAGATATCCGTCGCTAAAGCAATCACCTCTACATCAGCCCTAGGATCGCCTGTACCGATTAATTCTAACCCGATTTGATGAAACTGTCGCTGACGACCCGCTTGGGGTCTTTCGTAGCGAAACATGGGACCACAATACCAAAGACGTTGTACCCCTCCAGCAGCATACAAGTTATTTTGTAAATAAGCACGAACCACTCCAGCAGTTCCTTCCGGACGCAAGGTTAAAGAGCGATCGCCTCTATCGGTGAAAGTATACATTTCCTTCCCTACCACATCCGTTGCTTCCCCTATCCCTCTTTCAAACAGAGAAGTTTGCTCAAAAATAGGGGGACGTATTTCATAGTACATAGCACGACTGAGTATTTGCGTCGCTATCTGTTCTACATATTGCCAGTATCCAATCTCTTCTGGCAAAATATCTCTGGTTCCTGGTAGTGTTTGAATGGTACCCATTGGGGTGTGTTTCGCCTAAAAATTTCCTACGCTAGATGATAACTTGTTTTCAGTAACATCAGTCGTCACCTTTTGAGCATTTTCCCAGAAGTCATCATCTAATTCAGGAATATCTGAGTAATCAATCTCTTCATCAGAAAGTGCTTCTAAACGGGATGATTGTTCCTTACTCAGTTGAGCTTTTTTTTCAGGATCGGGTGTATAGTTAACTGTTGTCATAACGTCTTACCTCTCTACTGTTAGCTTTTCTTGCTGAAATCAAACGAATCACTGAACCTCTGATGGTATAAGCTACAACGTAAACTCGCTGCTCTATTTTTCCTAGAGTAATATATCGCACTTCACCATAGTTAAACCGTTTATCAATGACTGTTAACCTATTTTGGTCATCAAAAACTCTTGTGGCAAAGGGGAAAGAAACCGAATGTTTGGTTTCATTTGTCTTAGCTTTCGAGTCGTCCCACTCGAACATTCTTTTTGATTTTACATATGGGCTTAGGCTTACCTTACTATTGTAGCGACTCAAATCTCTTAATTGTGTTGTTAATAAATTTATTTTTAGCTTTTGTAACCAAGGTAACTTATAGTTAATTTGTCCAGCATCTTTTATTTTATTAATTAGTGCATCGTATGTTCTAATTTGCAGATTAGGATTATTTCGATTATGTCTGCGTTTTAAATTTCTCTTTTGCTCATTATTTTTAAACTCTTTTGCTCTTCCGATAAGTAATATTCCTTTAGGTTCTGTAAATGAATCGATGCCGTATACATCTCTAATCGCTCCTTGATTAATAGTACAGTAATCAATATATCTAGTAAGTTGATTAACTCCTCTATTCGCTGCATTACTATATCTAAAATCTCCGTTTTGATCCTCAAGCCAAATCTTTTCATTTGCTCCTTTCAATTCCAATATCCACCAAGTTACGCCATCTGAATTATCTCCTGCAAATAAATAATCTGGTTTTAAGCCCTTATTCTGTCCAACACGAGGTTTAATCAGTTGTTGAGGAAGAATCCAAGCACCATGATGTCCTGTCCAAAAAAAAACAGAAATAAATGCTAATATCGAAAGGTTTTCTTGCAAAAAATTATTGATTTTTGTCTCATCTGAATTTTTAATTATTAGTGATAAAAACTCGTCTACTTGTTGTGACGTTATGTCATATGGATCGACTCTGAATTCATTAGGGGGATAAATGCTCATAAATCGTTATTTAGTCAAATAAGCCGCTTTGATGTTTCGATAGAAATGGTTTCGATCATTATACAAAGCGATTTTTCTTACGTAGTTCGGAGATAACATTTGTATCAAGCAAATATTTGGTCACAGTGAAATTTCTCTACTATTATCTCTAACACGATTAAAATCCTCATCTTCTCCCACATTAGGCATAGCAAGCAATAACTCTTTAAGAGAATTTTCTTCCGTTTCTGGGTCAAAAACCCTAGTTAAAATTGAATCTAATTCTGATTCGAGCGAATGACCATGAATTGCTGCTCTTTGCTCTAAGCGATCCCGAAGGGATCTCGCTAAAGCGAGTGCGCGATTATCTTTACTCAAATTGTCAAGATTTATACTGGTCATGGTTAGTTGTACGTTGAAATAATGTAGTTAACGGTTGTCATAACATTTTACCTGCTAAAATTAAAAAGTTGTTGGCCTTATTGATATTATTATGACCAACCTTTACGAAACAGATTTTTTTGAATGGACTAAGATCCAAGCAAAAGCTTTAAATGAACATAATATTGAAGCACTTGATTGGGATCAGTTAAAAGAGGAGATAGAAGACTTGGGAAATGAAAAACTTAACGCTGTGAATAGCTTTTTAAAACGGCTGATAGAACACAGACTCAAACTGGATTATTCTCAAGAAATTTATCCCCGTAATCATTGGCTCAAAGAAGTTGATAATTTTCAAGATGAAATTGAAGATAGATTAACTAAAACTCTTTTAAATAAACTCGATCTTCCTAAACAGTACGAAAGAGCTAGGCGAGTTATTTTGCGAGAATATAAACTAGATATCCCCAAAAAATGTCCTTACACTTTTGAAGAATTAATGACTAGATATCCATTAGATAATGATTAGAGTAATCTTGACAGTCAGGATCTAATTGCGCTATCTTATAAGACTACATCATGAATATTATTGCCTATCTATCCAAACAGCTTTAAATATTGTTGTCGGATTTTCACTATAAAGATTTGCCAAAAGTTTACATAATTTTTTTTATTGATGATATCTTTGTTTAAATCACTATCATAGCAACGAATTCATCATGCTTAACATTCTCAAGCCTTCTTTAGTCGCTGTGGGATTTATCCTTGTGGGTAACTTTCCTGTAAAAGCACAATTAGAACAAAGTCCTATCAATATTTCTTCTGACAAAACAATTTTTAATCCATCAATTAGCTTATCCCTGTCTGATTTCAATTACGGTAATAGTGTTACTTTGAATGTTGAGAATACTGGTTCCCCAGATCAAGAAGCCACGATTCAAGCTAATCTAACTGTACCTGGTAATACCTTTACTTTTGATGGTGAAGTTTATGAGTTACTTCAATTTCATTTTCACACACCAAGTGAACATTTACTTAATGGACAAGTATTTCCCTTAGAACTCCATTTAGTTCATCAGGATACTGAAGGAGATCTTTTAGTTATTAATCGTTGGATTGAGGAAGGAAATTTTAATACTTTACTAGATCCCATTTTTTCTAACTTACCGGGTAATGGAGACCCCAATTTTGAGGTTGATAACTTTGATCTTTCTGGTATACTACCCTCTTCTTTAGACTCATTCCAGTATCCAGGATCTCTGACAACACCTCCATTTACTGAAGGGGTGCAGTGGGTTCTTTTTAATGAAGTGTTAGAAATATCTTCATCACAAATTGCAGCTTTTCAGGCACTCTTTCCCGAAGGAGATACACGAGAAATTCAACCTCTTAACGATCGCATTATCCAAACTGATATAGAAAATTTCTCAACTGTTCCAGAACCCACAACGGTTTTGGGTTTGTTAGCTTTTGGTGGAGCAGGATTATTAACTTCTAAAAAAAATAATTTTTTTTCTTAGTCAGTAGGGCAGTAGGATCTTAATAATATTAAATCCCTATGATGGTGCTTAGTGAAGAAAATGTTCACATTCACCTCATAAGCGATCGCACACGAGTAATTTGTTGGATCAAACAAGAGCGATCGCTTTTCACTTTACTAACAATTCAAAAAAATACCGTTAACGTTACTACGAAATCTCACCATTTCTTCGCTTGCATTGAAATGAAGAGCAACCTGAGACAAATTCATCTTTTTTTGCTTTGCCCAAATTAAACCCCGTCTGGGAATTTGTAAACATCCCCCTAAATAAATTGCTTCATCTTCATCCTGTTGTCGACGTTGAGGAAGTCCAGTTTTAGCATCAAAACCGACCATTTTATGGTTTAAAATTATATGAGCAAATTCGTGCATTAAATTAGACTGTTGACGTACTGGTGTATGGCGAGAATTATGAACGATCCAAAGTGGTTTTGTCGGAAGAATTACTGCCGAACAACTATTGCTATTAAATAATAGTTTTATTTGTTCTGATTCTGCATTAGGTACTGTTTCCTCAGTAAAAATTTTGACTTGAAAATGCTCGGTTAAAACTTCGGCTGGTAATGGTTCATAAGCTTTGAAGCCTAGAATAGTTCGCTTTTCAGTAGCGATCGCTTCTAATCTTTTTCTATTTTCAGTGGTTAAACTTTCAATTAATCCCATTTTTATTCCTCTTCTTGCGTTTTTTGAGACAAATCTTTGTATGCTGCTTTGACTAAAGATGCTAAAGCATTGGCGATCGCAGGATCTAAGTTTTTGTCTGCCCTTAACTGAATAGAAATAGCTTCTGGAGTATCTAAACTCTCGTCTTCAGTATTCTTGATTAATTCTGTCAGGGGGACTTCTAACCAATCACATAAAGCTAAAAAGGTGACCATATCTGGTGTTTTCCCATTTTCTACTCGCGAGATGGTAGAGGGACTAACATTGCCAATTTCTGCTGCTGTTTCGCGCAAACCACGAGAACCACGTTTGCTACGTACTAAACTAGCTAATCTTTCAATATCTAAGTAACTGCCCATAATCTTCTATTGTTTCATAGAATTTTTTTTGTCTCTTTCTTGACACAAACTATTTTTGCTTGTATGCTTAATGAAACGATTGTATCGCTTATGAGAAAAAACATAAAGGCTAAATTGGTAGGTTACAACGGATTGTTACATTTCTGTCATAGCGTGAATTATAACCGTCTAACCCACCCTACTGTGATGCTGCCTTCTGCCTCTAATTATTAAATAACAGATAAACATTATGTCTAGCAGTAAAACAGCCTCTACATCAAAATATTTATGAAAATTGTTTGACTGCACAGTTAAAGTATCGAAAAAGAGAACGAAAACAGGTAGAAGCTAGTCAATATTATCAATTTGAAGCCGAAACAAAAGAAGAACCAGTTAGATTAAGAGTTAAGTTTAAGCAAGAACAAATAAATACATCTCCCGGTGAACCTTGGTTTCATAGAGTACAGGATAGAACTCCTGTTACTATCAATTTAGACGATTTAAGAGAGGAAGCGATTTTATTAGATCAAAGAGAAGAAGATTTAGGACAAAAATACAATCGCGATGAATCTAGAATAAGTAGAGGTAACTGGGTAAAACGTTTTAATCGACTCAACTATCACAACGTTTTACCAGATAATGTTATCGAAAAACAACCCGCCCAAACTTTGACCATAGAAGACTTTACCCATGTTGCGGGGATGGTTGCATCGGGGAAATCTACTTTATCTTTGCTATTAGCTAGTCATGTAATTAGAAAATTAAGCGATCGCCGTATAACAATAGTGGTGGGAGATACACAATCAGCCATTAAAATAGCCAATCAAATTAACTGGTGGTTTTGCGATGATCCCGAAAATAACGAACCTGTCGCCGTTCCCGTTTTAGGTAGAAGTCAGCGACACAAACATCTGCAAGGATTTACTGATTCTGATGATTATCGATCGCATTTAACAAGAGAACAACCTCATTGGGGGGAACGTTGGTTAAGTACAGTATGTCCTTTACAAGCACAAATGTATAAAAACAATAAAAATATTTTACAAGGAAATTCCCTCAAGCCAGGAACAGAACCCTGTCAAAGTCTTCCTAAACAACCCAAAGACAAAAATAAGAAAGCGACTGGATCATATTATCTCTGTCCCTTTTTCCATAATTGTCCATCACAACAAGCTTATCGAGATATGCCGAAAGCGCGAGTTTGGATTACTGCCCCTGGAACAATGGCCTATGGAGGAATGCCAACTCATTACGAAATACGGCCAATTAAAATAGGCGAATTGGTTTATGAACAATCGGATATTGTCGTATTTGACGAAGCAGATACGATTATTGAATGGTTTGATAAAGTTTATGCAGAACAAGTTACCCTAACAGATCGCAGTAGAAACGGTGTTTTTGATGATATTGGCGTTAAAACTGAACAATCTAGTCGTCAAAGATCGCCTTTAAAATCTAGATGGAGTAAAGCACAAAGAGATGCTCAAACAGCGATCGATATGACACTTACGTTACTCGGTGAAGATTTAGGAAAGAAGATTTTACAAGACTGGGTACAGCAGGGATATTTTACGCCTCACGTTCTTTTCTATAAGTTAGCGCGTCGCTTGGCGGGGTTAGAAGAATACAATACCTATGAGAAATCACTACAGCAGTTAACAGAAGATGAAGGCAGAATCAGGCCAATGATGGAAATTGTAGCTGATTTTCTCAAAGAAGATCCCGTATTAAGACGCAGTAGTGATAATCGGGCAACCACTGAGTTATTAGAAATAGTACAGAGAATCAATAATACGGGGGAAAGTCCTACCGATGAAGAAATCAAACAAGATTGTCACAACTGGATAACAACTTTTTTCCCTAACACGCAAAGCAATTTAGATCGCCTGAAAACTGAGTTAGAGGATCTTAGAAGTAAACCAAATTCAGATGAATTATATCCCTATCTCACCAAAGAAGAAGACATCGACACCATTGAACACCTTGCTTATCGCTTGCAGTTTACCCTTACTATTACTCTGCTAGATCGCCATACTAAGATTGTTTTCTATGAATGGCAAAATCGACCCAACAATATTCGTGAACCCTCACCCCATCGCAGGATGCCGAGAGGAATGCTGAATATATTGCCGTTACCAGTGACAGGAAGACAATTCGGCACCTATTATTCGAGTAGGGGGAGTGATACGCTTAGTTTGTTTGCTTATTCTAATATCGGACGAGATTACGTACTCAATTTTCATCGCTTACTAACGGATTATGATGGCTTAAAAGGGCCAAATGTTCTTGCACTTTCGGGAACATCCTATTTACCTGATTCGACTACGTTTCATGTTAGTGATCCTCAAGGGGTATTAATGCCGGAAATAACAGCCCAAGAAGCTATTTCCCAAAGTAAATTTGCATTTTTACCCCAGTTTAAAGACAACAATAACCCTATTCGGGTTTCCCTGTACTGAACTTTGTCGCAAAATAGAGAACCCATAGGTACACTTATCCTATGGGTTGAACTTTTATCAATTATAATTGAGGTTAGGTTAATTCATTAACCAACTCGTTAAAGAGTAACCTGACCGCGTGGCTGGCCACCTTCATTCTGAGTAATTTAATGGGAGTACCATTAAACTTATCTTG
>JASJDW010000015.1 GCA_030064955.1 Crocosphaera sp. | reverse complement strand
GCCTTCAGCTTTCAGCAGTAAAGAAGAGCGAAGTTTCGGCTAAGCGCGAACAGTGTTATAAGAATATAGCTGATAACTGATAGCTGATAGCTGATAGCTGACAAACTAGCTAGTTTTATCGAAGGTGCAAGATGTGAGTCTACCCATCTCCCCGTCTCCCCGTCAAACTCGAAAGATACTTTTTCTGCCAAAATGGGATGGTCTCGGAAGATGGGGCAATTCTGTGTTACTTAGATTTTAAGCGATCGCGTCCTTGTTTTTTAGCTTCAAACAAAGCTTCATCCACCTGATCTACAAAGGATGTTATGTCTGTGTCTAAACAGGGAGTAATCGTTCCTAACCCTAAACTCATGGTGACATAGGGCTTAACATCGGAGGCTTGATGAGGTATTCTTAATTTGCGAAGGGAGTCTAAAATTCTTTGAGCGACTTCTTTTGCTCCTTCTTCGGGGGTATTGGGTAAGATAACAGCAAACTCTTCTCCCCCATAACGAGCAACTAGATCAGCAGGGCGGAAAGTGGCTTGTGCCATGACGGCTGCTACTTTCTTCAAACAGTCATCACCGCCTAAATGTCCATATTTATCATTATACCGTTTAAAGTAATCAATATCCCCCAAAATGAGAGATAGGGGTTTTTTCTCTCGACTTAACCGTCGCCATTCTTGTTCTAAGGTTTCATCAAAACAGCGACGGTTCGCCACTTCTGTTAATCCATCCATATTAGCTAAACGATATAATTTTTGGTTGAGTTCGTGTAATTCTCGGTTCATTTTTTGTAGGGACGCTTCGTATCTTTCTTGTTGTTCATTGGCTCTTTTTTTATCAGTAACATCCGTTTGTACACCTATATAATAAATAATATTATCTGATTCATCTTTAATGGGAGATAAGGATATTTCATTCCAAAATAATGAACCATCTTTCCGATAATTTCTTAGGGTAACATGACAAGCTTGTCCATGGTGAAGACAATGACGTATTTGCTCAAGTTGAGGTTGTTGGCGATCGCTTCCTTGTAAGAAACGGCAATTTTTTCCAGCCACTTCTTCAAAGGAATAGCCTGTCATTGCTTCAAATCCTGGATTAACATAGACAATAGGATAATCAGAAGCGGTTGCATCTGTAATTATAATACTATTATTCGTAACAGCGATCGCTTCGTATAATAAGTGAGATTCCAGGGGGATTTGTTGTTGGAATTGTTGAGAAATTTCTATGAATTTTAGTTTCTTTTCTAAGTTTTTGTTCGTTTGTTTTAATTGTTCTATTTTTAAACCAACTTCCAGATGATTTTCTATTCTAACCAATAATTCCTGTTGTTGATAAGGCTTGAGCAGATAATCAATTCCTCCTGATTTAAACGCTTTTATTTTATCTGAAAAGTGATCGAAATCGTTTAAAAATATAATAGGAATATTTTCGGTCTTTTCCTGTTTTTTCAATTGTTGACAGATTTGATACCCATCTACTGTATCCAGATTCACTCCCAATAAAATTAAATCTGGAATCTTTGTATCTACTGCAATTAGAACCATTTCTCCATCGATAGCTTGTCTAACTTTATACCCTTCTTTTTCAAGAATTTTAGATAATAATCTTAAACTTTCAACTTGATTGTCAGCAATGAGAATATCTCCTTTGTTTATTGTTTGTTTAGTCATAATTAATTAATTGATTAATGGTTTAATAATTTGTCTAATTTTGCGGTAATTGAAATTATTGACCAATTCCCTCATACCACTGATAACTAAATAATTATTATCAGGAATTTGCTTAATTAATTCTTGTAAAATGCTGCTATCACCTGAACTAGCAGCCCAATAAACTTGTTGAAGCCATTGCGAAGACATCATTTTTAAAGCAGAAGAATTTAATTTGTTAACCATTTTTTCTGTATTAATTGTATCATTTTCTTCATTGTTATAACGATAACGAACCCCTAAATAAAAATTTATTTTCTCTAAAATTAATTCAATGGCAAACGGTTTACAAAGACAATCATCACACCATAGTTGTAATTTATCCATTTGACTATCTTCGAGTTTTCCTGATGCTATTCCAATAATGGTTATTTGATTCAGTGATTGAGAATTCTTGATATCATTAATTGTTTCATTATTATCTAATAATACCATTTTTGTATCTATAAAAATTAAATGAGGCTGCCAACTTTGTGCTATATCAAAAGCATCTTTCAGATTGTTTGTTTCTTTAACATTAAAACCAACAGGTTGTAAGAATTTGCTTAATAATTCTCGATTTTCACTGTGATCATCAACAATTAAAATACGATAATTTAGCTCATAATTATCGATACTTGCTATTGTTTTTCTTTGATAATTTAGCTGAATTTCTTCTGATAGAGGAATGGTAAATGGTAAATAAAATTGAACAATTGTTCCTCTACCTAATTGACTTTTTAGATAAATTTTACCCCCCATTAAATTAATCAATTGAGACGTAATCGATAATCCTAAACCAAACCCTTGATTTTCGTTTGAGCTAAAAAAAGGTTCAAAAACTTTGCTTTGAATTTCTATAGGAATACCATTTCCATTATCTTCTACTTCAATCCAAAGGTTTGTTGGGTAAATACTATCCATATCATTATCAATACTATTATCTAAAAGCCAAGTTGGATTATCACAAAAAAATCGGATAATAATACTCCCTTTATTAGTAAAATTGATAGCATTATTTAAAAGGTTAATTAAAATTTTTCTAAGTTTATCTGCATCAATTTTTATATAGCAAGAAATTTCAGGATCAATATAATAATTTAACTTTAGTTGTTTTCTGTGACCTTGCTGTTCAAATTGCTTTAAAATAGAAATTACTAAATTCTCTAAATTAATAATAGTCAACTGAATAGATGTTTCCGCTGATTTTGAATTATAAAATTCTAAGATTTGGTCAAATAATTTCAATAAATATTTACTATTTTTTTGTATAATCTCAAAGTTATTTTGCTGTTCAGCTGTCAAACTGTTACTATCACTAAATAAGTCCAAAAATCCTAAAATATTATTTAAAGGTACTCGTAACTCATGATTAATTTTATTTAGAATTTGACTGTTCTCTTCATTCGCTTTTTTTAATTGATTTGTTCGTTTTTCAACTATTTGCTCTAAATCTTCTGTGGTTTTTATTAAAGCATTTGTTCTTTCTGTAATCAGTTGTTCAATATGTTTTTTTTCTGATAACATCTTCCACAAATAAGTGGTAATCAATGTCGTAAATCCTAATCCTAATAGCAAAACCAAAGAAGATTTTATAACAATAATTTCTCGGTTTATTTCAGGAATAATTGTCAAAAACCATTTAGTATCAGCTATCATTAATCTTCTTTGGCATGGTAATGATATTTGGCAACTTGATGGAAGAGAAAAAGGGATAGTAGTGGACGTATTAATTTCTTTTGTATTAGCATCAAAAGAAAAAATAATACTATGTTTTTTCAAAGTATTTGTATTACTAAGAAAGAAACTATGATGAGGAAAAGATACATGATTTAACATCATTTTAATTAAATCTTCGATTCGATAAACTGTATAAACAATTCCTCTAAATTCTTGACGACGTTCTTCAATGGTTTGGGGATAACTTTCCCGACGGTAAACAGGATAATATAGCATCAATCCTTGTCCACCATTAATCAGATTTATGGACTGACTTGCGGTAATTTCTCCCGTATCTCTTGCTTTTTCTAAAGGACTATTTAAAGCTTCATCTGAACTCAATTCCAGTCCAATAACTGATTTATAAAGTTGTTGAGGTTCTCCATACGTTACTGGAAAATATTCAATTTTATTATTCAGATTAGTTTGGGTTTTCGTCCAGATTTTAAAGTCGACAAAGCCAGAATTTATCATACTTTTTTCATAAATCAAGCGTTCTTTTTGAGAAATTCTTGGAGCCCAAGCCATACCTAAAATATCTAAATTTTTATCTAAAAAATGCTGAGTAAAAAGTTTAAAATCTTGACGAGTCACTTCATCAGAAGAATCATAAAATGCCCCTAAAGCTCGAGTAATATTAGTATATTCTTGAATATGTTGTTGTAAATGTCCAACCAAATGATCGCCTTGTTGTTCAAAATTTGTTTGAACTCTGTACAATTCTGAAGACCAATGTATCAACGCAATAATCAGTGAAAGTCCCCCTCCTATGACAATACTAATCAGAAGAGGAGGATAGAAAGATAGATAACGAGGGGGAAACAGAGATTTCATCAGAAGAAAGGACCAACCTAAAAAGCCAAGGTGATACAAAACCCCTACGTAATAACTTTAATTTTATTTGTAAAAATAAGTGGTAATCGGGGCTATTATATAGGCTAACTTATAGATATTATGATAGTCTCGGTGAAGCTACGGATTTCTGGTGCTCTTTTTTTACATAAGAATAGATAATTGTACCGATTAATCAGTTCATAATGTTCCTAATACGGATCTCCCACCAATTTGATCCTAGTTCATCCGTCTTCCCCTTGTTTGTAAAGTTTTTTTATATTATATTAAGGATAACAACTTAAATTTAAAAAACTACATAAGAGGATTTTTTATGCCCTATACCACAGAAGAAGGCGGACGCTTAAACAACTTTGCAGTAGAACCTAAAGTGTATGAAGCCAAGCCTCCTAGCTCATCCCAACAACGTAATTACATTATCATGGGAGTTATGGCTACATTGTTAATCGGTGGCTTACTAACGGTTGCTGTGTACGCCTCCTCCAATGTTGGTGTTAGCTAAACGACTTATCGAGAAATTAGGGGTCTAAAACCCCGCCGTTTAAGGCGCAAAGTGTTAATATGAAACCATACGGGAGGGCATCCCGAAATTCACGCCTTGGGAGATATGAATAAAATAAGACCAGTAATGGCACGTTCAGCCCAGGAAACTTCTCCCCTTTAGGCAGAAGTATGTCACCAAAACTTATTTGTATTAAGTTAGGGGTCAACAACGGTTGACCCCTAATCATTTGATTTAACTAAGTAATTGATCCTTATTAAAAGAATTTTGGTTGATGACGAATTAAATTGAGAAATTCTTCACGAGTCTTCTGTTCTTCGTCAAATTCGCCGATCATTGCACTGGTAACAGTCCAAGATCCAGGTTTTTGAACCCCACGCATTACCATACACATATGACTGGCTTCCATCACTACCGCAACGCCACGAGGTTCTAAAATTTCTTGGATAGCTTCAGCGATCTGACGAGTCAGTCGTTCTTGTACCTGGAGACGACGGGAGTACATCTCAACAATACGAGCTAACTTGCTCAACCCAACTACTTTCTGGTTAGGAATGTAAGCTACATGAGCTTGTCCCATAAAAGGTAACATATGATGTTCACAGAGACTAAAGAAATTAATATCTCGCACTAAGACCATTTCGTTATGTCCCTCATCAAAAATGGCTCCATTGACCAACTCTTCTAGGGACTGATTATAGCCTTCAGTCAAAAATTTCATAGCTTCTGCAACCCGTTTCGGGGTCTTGAGTAACCCTTCACGCTCAGGATCTTCTCCCACTGCTTCTAACATGGTGTAGACCGCTTCTTTCATTTTCTCAGTGCTTTCATCAGAGGCAGGGTGGATTTTCGCCTCTTGTCCATTATGGGTGTTGCGATCCGGTCTACTGGCTACCCGTTCCACTAAATTGGGGTTAAGCAGATTAGAACCATTAGACTGACGAAAGTTGGAGCCGTTGGAGGAAGCTATTGTCATAGTAATAAAAAACGCTGATCTTGGGATTAAAGGGTTCCAGCACTGGGTAAAATGGTCAAATCTTCAATGACGGCTTCGGCTGGTAATAAGGCCGCTTGAAGGATGGTTTGTGCCACTAGATCGGGAGTTAACATAGCATTACGATCAAAGTCAGCTTGCACGGTGTCTGTGTCCCAAATTGAGGTATTAACAGCACCAGGGGAAATTGCTACGACACGAATGCCATGACTCCGTTCTTCAGTGGCTAATACCTTAGAAAAAGAGAGTAAAGCTGCTTTGCTCACACAATAAGCTCCCCACCCTGGGAAAGCTTGAGTGGCTGCAATGGAAGCAACATTAATGATGGTTCCTTTTTTACGCTTTCGCATCTGGGGTAATACCCCTTGTACACATTGAAAAACGCTAGTTAAATTCAAATTGATAACCTCTTGCCAATCTGCTAGGGGAGTCTCCCTGAGCAAATTGGTGTAGCCCATTCCTGCGTTATTGACTATAATATCGATGTTGCCAAAATCAGCCACAATGTCCTGGATTATTGCTGGTATTTTGGTTAACTCTCTTAAGTCCATAACATAGGGTTTAGCCTTTACTCCCTGTTGGGTGCAAGCTTGGGCTACCGTTTCTAGGGCATCTAGGGAACGGCTGACTAAAGCTACATTAATGCCAGCCTGAGCAAAGGCTAGACTGGTTGCTTTGCCTATACCACTGCTCGCTCCAGTAATGATGGCGTTTAGTTGACTTGAAGAAGAATCCATGATATAATCTATTCTCTATATTCAAATCTCAACACTTTAGGGAGCGTCGTAGATAGGTAGCAAAGGTTAAATGCCAACTTCCAGAAACTGACACGGGGGAATTATTCCACAGTTTCCTCAGAAGGTTTCTGATATTTCGGGAGTTGGAGTCCTTTGGGCGAAGCCTTAGTAACATCTATGATGATTTTAATCTTTTGTTACAAAAGTTTACCTAATTAATTATAACACCTGTTGGTTGATTCTTAACGGGGGATCTTGAAAATCAATGATTTTATCGATGATCCCCGATAGTTGCCTATGAGTGAACTGGAACGTTAGGGGTTGACTCTAGAAAAACCCCAATCTGACGGAATTTTTCATAACGCAAAGTTTTGCGTTCTTCGGGGGTCAAATTAGATAATTCTTCTAAGCTATTGACTAATACTTCTTTGAGGATCCCTGCTGCTTCTAAAGGGTTAACGTGAGCAGCCCCTGACGGTTCTGGGATAATGGTATCAATAATCCCCAGTTGTTTAAGATCCTTAGCGGTGATTTTTAGTGCAACAGCAGCTTGAGGGGATTTTTTAGCATCTTTCCAGAGAATAGCTGCACAAGCTTCAGGAGTAGCTACCGTGTAAACTGAATGTTCGAGCATCAGTAGTTTATCTCCCACACCGATCCCCAAAGCCCCCCCTGATCCGCCTTCTCCGATCACAGTACAAATAATAGGCACATCAAAACTAAACATTTGACGGAGGTTAAAAGCGATCGCTTCCCCTTGTCCCAGTTTTTCTGCGTCCACTCCAGCCCAAGCCCCTGGGGTATCAATAAAGGTCAAAATGGGCATAGAAAACTGGTTAGCGTGTTCCATTAAACGAATAGCTTTGCGATAGCCTCCTGGTGCTGGCATTCCGAAATTTCGAGCGACATTATCCTTAGTATCCCGTCCTTTTTGATGCCCAAGAATGACCACAGGACGGCCTCCCAGACGGGCTACGCCGCCTACTAAAGCCGGATCATCATAGCCTCCGCGATCGCCATGTAACTCAAACCATTCATCAGCGATGGCTTGAATATAATCTAGGGTACTGGGGCGACGAGGATGACGAGCTAATTGTAGACGTTGAGAGGGGGTAAGACTGCTAAAGATTTCTTGCCTGAGATTTTGGGCTCGACTTTCCAACTGAGCAATTTGTTCAGAAACATCAACATTATTTTCCTCAGCTAATTGCCGAATTTGTTCAATGCGAGCCTCCAATTCCCATAATGGTTTCTCAAAGTCCAATAAGAAGGTGCGGCGTTCGTTTTTGCTCATCAGATTCTATTAAAATTTTAATTATCTTGAGTCCGGGCAACTTCTAGATAAGAAATTCTATGACAATTTTATCAGATAGGAGAACTTTTGGGGAGACTGGGGGACTTTGGAGACAAGGGAGATGGGGGAGCAGGGGAAGCAGAGGGAGCAGGGGGAGCAGAGGGAGCCAAGGGAGATAGGGGAGATAGGGGAGATAGGGGAGACAAGGGAGACTATGACTTCCCACACTCCCCTCTCTCCCCACCCTTCCCACACTCTCTATCACCCCATCACCCCACCCTTCCCACACTCCCTATCACCCCGTCACCCCGTCACCCCGTCACCCTATCGCTCCCCACCCTTCCCACACTCCCCACACTCCCCGCACTCCCCGTAACTCCGTCACCTTTGATTAATTACAATAAAGACGGTTGGCTAAAGAGGGATCAATAACAAAAGGATTTTCATTCCCTTGTTGACTGGCAATTCCATGAGAGCGTTCTAATTCAGCAGCATCCACTGGATCGCTCATATTCCAATTACAAAGGGTATCTTGTTGTTCCTCAAAGAAACCATCTTCTGCTTGATCCCGATAAATAGTATAAAAATAGAACAAAGCTCTGGCAATATTCCCTTTCACTGCTTCCCGTGGTTCAAAAGCACCGTTCATGGATTCGCTATAATCATCAATATTGGTGCTAGGAATGGTATTTTCTTCTCGGTTATCGATTAACCAACGTTCAGTGCGACTGTCTTCAATGTCTGCAAAAGGAAAACTCCCCCGAAGACTGTTGACTCTAACTTGAGTGGGAAAAAGATGATGGATATCACTTTTAGCCACCCCGGTTGCTCCTTTACTTTGGGGCCAAGAATGTTCAGCATTAATTCCTTTCCCATTTTGATAAGCGTCTGAACGAGGACGAGAAGAATTAGGATTGACTTGAACAGTAAAATCAGAATAAATGCCACGAACCACCCCGTTATCATTATCCAGTTCGCTATACATAAAATCTCGCGCCCTATCATATCCTAATCTTGTTTTCACGCTATATTCTGTTGCTAAGCGTGAGCGTAAAGCTTCACCACTTAAGTCCGGGAAAATGCTTTGCGAGGAGATGGGACCTGGTGTAGAAGTAACTTCAGGTAACGTAAATTGAGCTAATACCACATCATGATCGCTCAACACGAGACCACTGGGTTGATTGACATTAACATGAACAATATCAAACTGACTATTGGCTGTGGTGAGTAAATTATCAGTCACTAAAATATAATCGAGTTGTTGAAGATTATTTCTGAATTCGTAGGTATAGCGATCGCTTTCTTCGAGTAAATCAGACAAATTGGTTAACCCAACAGTTTCCAGTGCAGCAATGGTTTCTGAACCATTGACATCATTGAGATCTCCAGCCACAATTACATTGGTTTGGGTATCTTCAGCTAATAGTTGTTGAACAAAATTGCCGACAACAGTCGCTTGGTTGAGTCGTTTATCATCATTATCCCCTCGTTGAGAAACAAAATGATTACCGATGATAAACAGAGGATTCTGGTTAAATTCAAACTCAGCAATAATTGGCTTACGACTGTTGGCAAACGCAGCATTATTTGGTTGAATACGGCCAGGGTTAAAAGATAAGGTCGGACCGGGTAAAACCTCGACTCCATCGGTGGCAGTTCCTGCGGTTGCTGGGGTTAACGCCACTCGAGAAGGTTGATATAAATAACCGACGCGAATATTTCCCCCAGGTTGTCCGCCATCTTGATCGTCATTTGGAGCAATATCAAAGGCAATATAATTGGGTCCGTTTACTACGTCAATGGCATCAATAAGGTCATTATAGGTTTCAGTGGCATCGGTAATGCTTGAATTATTGGGGCCATCATTATCCTGTATTTCAACAAGAACGATGATATCGGGGGATTTTAGATTATTAACAATCAGTTCTCCCCAACCCGTCAAGCGATCGCTATCTCCTGGGTCTAAATTTTCCACATTCATCGCTGCTACAGTAATTTTGTCCGCTGTGGATAGCAAATTAGTGATTTCACGAGTATCTTCTGTTTCCCCAGAGGAAGAAACAATACGACTAATATATCGCTCTACAATCCAATTTTGCGCCCCAGAAGGTAATTGAATCTCGATCCACCGTTGATTATTGGCTGTAGCGACAACCGTTGCAATGGTACCATTCGGGGCGCGTCCGACGAAACTAGAGGAGGATGTTTCATGAAGGGGAACCCCTAAAGAAGAGGTGGTTTGAAGTTCTACGCGATCGCCTGGAGACACATTAATAGCCCAGGTTGGCTTAGCTATGAGTAAAACACATAAGACTGTGCCTAACAAAATACGAGCAATTTTGTGAATCATGATGAGTAGCTTGTTTTTGTACAGGTTTCCTTTTGAAGTGTATTACTAATAGACGTTCCATTCCCTTGTACAATAGACGATAAGTCTTAAAAAAATATAAAAAATTTTCTAACATGGCTTCTAATGTATTAGGTCCCCAAAGTCTTCAATTATTGTTATCCGTACTTTTGCCGAGAGGTTGTCGTTTATCTGTGGTATCTGATAACACTTACCGTATCAACTGTCCTGATTATGAAATTGCCCACACGGTATGGGAAAATCGCATTAATTGTATTTATCCCCTTTTAAGTGCAGGGGAAGTTCTGGAAGTGGTTGCTTCTGATTACTATGCTAGAAGTTATCCTAAACCTTCTTAGGTCGATAGTCTGTTTTAGAAATTTATGTTAACTTTTAAAGAAGTTGAGAATTAGATTTAATTTTTGGCTTCTATTTTTGTTGTTAAAATTATTTTATATTATTAACCATGAAATTAGATAAAAATTCTCTGAGACAATGGGCTAATTTATTAGCAATTTTAGCTGCTTTTTTTACTAATGTATTGGCTAACATTGCCCCAATTAATGATTTAACTATTGGCGAAATTTCTAATACTTTTTTTGAAAATGTTTTGATTACCCCTGCTAGTTATGCTTTTGCTATTTGGGGGTTAATTTATTTAGGATTAATTAGTTTTGCTATTTATCAAGCTTTACCCAATAACAAAAACAATTCTTATTTACAAAAAACAAATTACTATTTAGTGATTAGTAGTTTAGCACAAATTCTTTGGGTATTTTTGTTTTTATCTCGATTTTTTGTCCTTTCTACGTTAGCTATGTTAGCTATCTTAGTTCCTTTAATTTTACTGTATTTAAAATTAGAAATCTCTTTAAAATCGCTTCCCAAAAAAGAAAAATGGCTAGTTAATTTTCCCATAAGTGTGTATTTCGGATGGATTACAGTAGCCACCATTGTTAACGTTGCATTGGCCTTATATTGGATTAAATGGAATGGTTTTGGTATTTCTCAGATGACTTGGACAATTATGATGAGTATTATCGCAGCTATCATTGGTATATTAATTATAATTCGTAGAAAAGATTCGGTGTATTGTGGTGTTTTGGTTTGGGCATTAATTGCTATTACCATACGTCATTTAGATACTTTACCCATTGCAGTAACTTCTGGACTATGTGCAGCAATATTAGGGGTAATGAGTTTACTTCCTACTAAACCTGCTATGATTCCTGAATAAAAGTTAATTAATATAGTGCTTTTGTTTCTTCTATTTAACAGCAAACTCGGTTAATGGGCGAATATATTCGGGTTGAAATGCAAGGACAATTTTATCTTTAGGGATTCCTGCGTCTACTAAGTCAGTGGCGATACCCTCTTCTATTCCATCTCTTTGTATCCAGATTTTATCATTAATAATTTGTAAATGAACTAAACAACCATGTACTCTTTCTCGGTTTTCCCATCCCTCTAAGAGAATGAGATAATTATCAGAGTCTTTATCTATGATCAGCAGTCGGTTAACTTCTCCTGTTGCATAGCGTAAGTTAGCATAATAGCGGAGAGATTCAATAATAATTGTTCTAATCTTATCTAAGTTATCCATTTTAAAATTACCTCTTCAATTGCATCAAAAACCAATAATTTAATACGTTTATTGTCTAATAAAACTTGACCAATGGGATCTTCAAACACTTCAACATAAGCTTCTTGATGAATAGCTAAATATAAAAGTCTTTCAGGTTGTAGCTTGATTAATAAATCATAATAGAGAATATATTGACCTAGTGCCTTTTCTAAATCATCTATAGGCGATTTACTAACAAAACTTTTAATTTCAATGGCAATCTTTTGATTATCTCTTTCAGCAGCAATCAACTTTTCTGCTCCTAAATCAATGTATAAATCTCTTTTTCCCCAACGTATTACTAGGGGATCATGGGTGATTTTCCAGCCATCTTTTTCTAGGGCAGTTCTGACGGTATCATGATAAATATCTTTGGCGGGCATTTCTGATAATTATCTATGATTGAGGATTATTATTATTTTAGCATTGTGTTTTAAGTAAGTATTCAGCTATCAGTTGTCAGCCACCAGCTTAAAACCTGAAAAGCTGAACGCTGACGGCTGAATGCTTACTGTTTTAATCTCACAAGGGCATAATATTATTATGCTGAAAATGTAGGGTGGGCAAGCCTAATAATCTTGAATGTATGAATAGTTGATGAGATTTATTTGCCCACCACTTTTCTGTTGCCTTTGGTTGGGTGTGGTGGGCAAACTCACACAGATACCATGATGAATAAGGAATCAAGTTTATTTTGCCCACCCTACGATGGCAAAAAGATACTTTAACAACAAAAATGTTTCTAAAGTATTGTAAGATGGGTATAGATTCAGGTTGAGTCCCTAGATTGCATCAATGTTGAAAACAGACCAAACCTGCATCAAGAGAGACTGTAACTGCCGATTATTGACCATAACTGCATGAATAACCCAACCCTCGACAAAATTAGTTCAGAAACCTACCTAAATAACCTATTACAGCAGTGTCAAGGGAATTCTCCCATTATTGACACTGAGTACCTGCATACCCTACGGAAAAATGCTATTTCTCAAGTCAAAGAATTAACCCTTCCTACAAAAAAGGACGAGGAATGGCGGTTTACAGATCTCTCAGAATTGTATCAATTAGAATTTAAAACAGGGAAACCTGAGACAGTTACTCAAAATATTATCGATAATTTTATCTTACCTGAAGCCAAAGACAGTTATATTGTTTTTGTTAATGGGGAATATGTTTCTGAATTGTCTAATGTATCTGCATTACCCCAAGATGTTTATGTTGGCAACTTAAGTCATTTATCTGATCTACAAAAAGAGAAAATTGTCAACTATTTGGGCAAACAACAAGGAGAAAAAGACACATTTACTGCTTTAAATACCGCAGGGTTTAAAGATGCTGCTGTTATTTGGATTAAAAAAAATATTGTTGTAGAAACTCCCATTCAAATCCTATTTCTAGCAGTTGGAAATGATACCCCAAGTTTAATCCAACCTCGTACTTTAGTTGTAGCAGAAACAGGCTCAAGTGCTTCATTGATTGAATATTATGGCACGGTAACAGAACATTGTTCAGATGAACAACAAAATCATCCTTATTTTACTAATTCGGTTACAGAAATCTGGTTAGATGATAATGCAAAAATTAACCATAGTCGTATTCAAAGAGAATTAGGAGATAGCTTCCATATTGGTAAAACTGCTATCACTCAAAATCAAGACAGTGATTACACTTGTAACGAGGTCAATTTAGGTTCAAAAGTTTCTCGTCATACGCTACAAATTTGGCAAAATGGAGCCCAAACGGAAAGCCATCTAAATGGTTTAACAATGATTGATAATGAACAAGTTGCTGATACTCATACTGCCGTTTGTTTGAATCATCCTTATGGAGTAACGCATCAATTACATAAGTGTATTATTGATGGGAATGGACACGGAGTTTTTAACGGGAAAATATTTGTTCCAAAGGCAGCACAATTGACCAATGCTACCCAGTTAAATCGTAACTTACTACTATCCCCGAAAGCCCGAATTAATACCAAACCAGAACTACAAATTACGGCCGATAATGTTAAATGTTCCCACGGGGCAACCATTAGTCAATTAGAAGCAGATGAACTGTTTTATTTACAAAGTCGAGGCTTAAATGAAACCGATGCCCGTCATCTTTTAATTGATGCTTTCGCTGCTGAAATTTTAGAGCGAATTCCCCTAAAATCTTTGCAACAACGATTAACTCAATGCGTGGTTTGTCGTACTGCTGATGCGTAAATTTAATCCTTAATTACAAAAAACTTCTGACTTCAATTATGACTGCTATTCAAGAGAAAACCTTAGCTTCAAAAGTCCGTGATGATTTCCCAATTTTAAATCAAGAAATTCACGGTAAACCCTTAGTTTATTTAGATAATGCTGCTACTTCTCAAAAACCAGTGGCAGTCCTCGATGCTTTACGTCATTATTATGAAAAAGATAACGCAAATGTTCATCGTGGGGCCCATAGTTTAAGTGTGAGGGCAACGGAAGCTTATGAAGGGGCTAGGGATAAGATAGCTAGGTTTATTAATGCTGGTTCTCGCCAAGAAATTGTGTTTACGAGAAATGCTACAGAAGCTATCAATTTAGTGGCTTATAGTTGGGGTTTAAATCATCTCAAACCAGGGGATGAAATTATCACCTCTGTTATGGAACATCATAGCAATATTGTTCCTTGGCAAATCATTGCTAAACAGACAGGGGCTACCATTAAATATGTTCCCTTAACAGAGAATGAAGACTTCGATTTAAAAGCTTTTAAATCCTTATTATCAGAGAAAACAAAATTAGTCACGATTGTTCACGTTTCTAATACATTAGGGTGTATTAACCCTGTTGAAGAAGTTATTAAATTATCCCATGAAAAGGGCATAAAAGTGTTAATTGATGCTTGTCAAAGTGTCCCCCATATGCCTATTAATGTTCAGGCAATGGACTGTGATTGGTTAGTGGCTAGTGGCCATAAAATGTGTGGGCCGTCTGGGGTGGGTTTTTTGTATGGAAAGCAAGCAATTTTAGAAGCAATGCCTCCTTTTTTGGGGGGTGGAGAAATGATTAATGAAGTGTTTTTTGATGGCTTTACTTGTGGAGAATTACCCCATAAATTTGAAGCAGGAACCCCTGCCATTGGAGAAGCGATCGCTTTGGGGGCGGCGGTTGATTATTTGACTGATATTAACATGGATAAAATTCATGGTTACGAAGAAGAATTAACCGCTTATTTATTCAGGAAATTAGAAGACGTTCCTAACATCAGAATTTATGGACCATTACCGAGTAAAGAAGGGAAAGGAAGGGCAGCATTAGCTGCATTTAATATTGAGGGAATTCACGGAAGCGATCTATCAACTCTTTTGGATCATGAAGGGGTTGCCATTCGTTCCGGACACCATTGTACTCAACCGTTACACCGTTTATTTGATGCGTCAGGAAGTGCTAGAGTAAGTTTATATTTTTATAACACTTATGAAGAAATTGATCGATTTGTCATGGTTTTAAAAGAAACTATTGATTTCTTTACGAATATGATGGGATAATAGAAATATAGCCTGCGTTTTTGGGGGTGGGATTGTCCCACCTTTTTCATACTTAGAATTTTAGTAAAATAAGATACGATTTATCTAATCTATAGCGTCAGTTTCCATATATTTACTGATTCAATAAATTCTTATTTGTTTCTCACCAGACTTTAACTTTTGAATGATTAGAATAGAAATATCACTTTTATCTATATCTCATCACTCATGTTTAGAAGCGTTAATCATCAGCGAGATGAAACAAGTCAGAGAAAATTCATACTAAAATTGCTTAAAAGTAATTTATGTCAACCATTGATTATTTTTATATTATTAGCAGTAATAGGGTTTTTAATAGCCATTGCTTTATTTTACGGCTTGGGAGAGTTAAATATTAGGTTAGACAAGATTTATTTATATTTACCAACAATTTTCTTAGTTATTCTGACTCAAATTATTATGAAATTGTCCCCTGATCCTAAACCTTGGTCACGGGGATTAATTGTTACCATTTTAATTGCCTTAACTCTGCGTTATTTATATTGGCGATCGCTGTCAAGTTTAAATTTATCTAATCCCATAGATGGGATATTCAGTGTTGGTTTATTGTTGATGGAGTTGCTAGTTGTATTTACCAGTTTGGTGCAATTATACTTACTATATTATCTTAAAGATCGCAAACAGGAAGCTAATTATTATAGTCAGCAAGTTGTTAATGAGCAATATTGTCCTTCTGTTGACATTTTAATTCCCACTTATAACGAATCCGTTTTTATTTTAAAACGAACAATTATTGGCTGTACACTATTAAACTATAAACGTAAAAAAATTTATGTGTTAGATGATACAAATCGAGATGAAGTTAAACAATTAGCCAAAGAATTAGGATGTAATTATATTAGTCGTGTGGATAATCTTCATGCAAAAGCAGGCAATTTGAATAATGCTTTAACCAAAACCAATGGGGAATTAATAGTTGTTTTTGATGCTGATTTTATTCCAACTACTAACTTTTTAGAACGAACGATTGGCTTTTTTCAAAATCCTAAAATTGCTTTATTACAAACCCCTCAAACTTTTTATAATGATGATCCTGTCTCAAGAAATTTAGGACTAGAACATATTTTAAACTCAGAAGAAGAAGTTTTTTATCGTCAAATTCAACTGGTAAAAGATGGAATTGGAAGTGTTCTTTGTGCAGGAACGTCTTTTGTCGTTAGACGTAGTTATTTAGAAGAAGTTGGGGGATTTGTTACGGAATCAATTAGTGAAGATTATTTCACAGGAATTCGGCTATCATCTCAAGGTTATGAGGTTATTTATTTGTCTGAAAAATTGAGTGCAGGTTTAGCAGCAGAAAGTATTTCATCCCATATTTCTCAAAGGTTAAGATGGGGGAGAGGAACCTTACAAGGCTTTTTTATTAAAGAAAATCCTTTAACTGTTCCTAACTTAAATATAAAGCAAAGATTGGCTCATTTAGAAGGAATATTATCCTGGTTTAATGTCATTCCTCGCTGTCTCTTTTTAACACTACCTTTTTTATATTCTGTTTTTAATATCATTTTTATTAAATTTACCTATAATGACTTTATCTATATTTTTTTACCATACTATATTACCCAACTTGTTGTATTTCATTGGTTAAGTAACAGAACGAGATCTGTTATTTTTTCTGATATTTATGCTTTGATTGGGTGTTTTCCTATTGCTTATAATACGATTCAAGTAATGTTTAAACCTTTTGATAGTCAATTTAAAGTGACTCCGAAAGGTATTTCTCGTGAACATCATATTTACAATTTTAGACTAGCATGGCCTCTTCTATTATTTTTTATTATTAATTTAATCAGTTTAAGTGTTACTTTATTTAATGGTTCACAAGTAAGTATGGGTATCAATTTTACTGTCTATTGGAGTTGTTATAATCTATTGATTATAACTGTTGCTTTATTAGCGTTTATAGATAAACCGAAACCTAGTTTATACGATAGTTTTCCCATTAGAAGAAAGATTAAAATTATTGAACCTAATCAAACTATTTTAGGTAAAACTTTAGAAATATCTGAAGAAGGTGCAACTATTCTAGTTTATTCTAAAAACTCTGTTTCTTCACAATTTATTTTACAATTGGGTAACTTAAAAATTAATAGTTATTTAATGGAAGAAAATAAAAATAATTATCAATATAAAATTACAATTAAATTTAGTCAATTGACATTACAACAACATAAAAAACTAATTCATCTGTTATATAGTCGTCCCCACCGATGGAAAAGTAAAGAAGTAAAAACAAGTCCAGGAGAATTATTATCTTTGAAATTAGTTTTCACTGTACTGCTTAAATTTTTGATAATTAAGAGAAAAAACTATATTAATAATTAGAACTGGTTTGCATATTTAAAAATTTAGTTAATTCAGGTTGAAATAATAGCCTAACGGTTCCCGTTGGTCCATTACGATGTTTTGTCAAAATAATTTCAGCTAACCCTCTATCTACCGTATCAGGGTTGTAATATTCATCCCGATATAACATCATAATTAAATCTGCATCTTGTTCAATTGCACCACTTTCTCGTAAATCTGACATCATTGGACGTTTATTATTCCTTGCTTCAACTGCACGACTTAACTGAGATAAAGCAATAACAGGGGCTTTGATTTCACGGGCTAATCCCTTCAAAGAACGGGTAATTTTTGATAATTCTTGCACTCTATTTTCACTACCTGCACCTTCCATTAACTGTAAATAGTCGATTAAAACTAAACCAAATTCTCCTTTTTTTTCTGCTAATAAACGGCGAACTTGAGACCTAATTTGGGTAACAGTAATATTAGCAGCATCATCGATATAAATAGGTAAATTAGATAAGGTTCCAATGGCAATACTAATTTTTTCATAGTCATTTTGAACAAATCTTCCTGAACGTAAACGGTTACTTTCGATCCCTGCTTCTGCGGCCAATAAACGCATAGAAAGCTGTTCTTTTGACATTTCTAAACTAAACATTGCTACAGGTAAATCAAAGTTTTTAGCAATATTTGCAGCCATTCCCAACCCAAAAGCGGTCTTGCCCATAGACGGACGACCGGCTATTATAATTAAATCAGATCGTTGTAATCCTCCCGTCATTGCATCTAAGTCATAAAAACCAGTTTCAATACCAGGAAGTGCAGTTTGTTCTTGAAGTTTTTCTAACTCATTAAATGTTTTAATAATGGTATCCGAAATAGGAATTAATCCCTCTTGAGGACGCTTTTGAGTTAAAGCAAAAATCTTCTTTTCTGACTCATCTAAAACAATCTCTAATTCTTGGATGGTTTCAAACCCTAAATCAACAATTTCATGACCCGCAGCAATTAATTGACGGCGCAAATATTTATCCATCACTAACGCTGCATATCGGTCAATATTTACCGCAGAAACCGTTCTATCTAATAACTGAGTTAACTTATTTAAACCGCCAACTTGTTCCAACAAATGATGATCTTCTAAGGTACTTTTAACCGTTAAAAAATCTGTCGGTTGTCCTTGTCCATGCAACTTTAACGCTGCTTGATAAATTTCTTTATGGGACTGTACATAAAACGCTTCTGGGGTCATTAAATCTACCACCCGTCCCATTGCTTCAGGATCAAGTAAAATCCCACCTAAAATAGATTCTTCGGCTTCAATATTTTGGGGAGGAAGGGTTTGATTAACAACCATGATCAACTTAATAATACAACATCCTAATTCTACTGCAATTTTGCTATTTGCGGTAATTATGTACTAAATATTGAATCAGGACTCATGGATCAGGTATGCTAAGAAATATGACAATAATTATTTAAACAATGAAAATTGCAATTACTGGTGCAACTGGGTTTGTAGGAACTCGATTAATCAATAGCTTAAAGGATGAAGATCATCAATTTATAATCTTTACACGAAACGTTAATCGCGCCCAAACCATTTATCCTGCTTCTACTTTCCCCAATGTAGAAATTGTCCCTTACAATGCCACAGAATCAGGGGACTGGCAAGATAAAATTTCAGGGTGTGATGCTGTGGTTAACCTCGCAGGGGAACCCATTGCAGAAAGATGGACTCCTGAACATAAAAAAGCCATCTTAGAAAGTCGTCAGTTAGGAACGAGAAAAATTGTCGAAGCGATCGCTAAAGCAAAAGATAAACCTTCAGTGTTAATTAACCCTTCTGCTATCGGTTATTATGGTACCAGTGAAACTAAAACTTTTGATGAAAATAGTCCCCCTGGAAATGATTTTTTAGCCGAAGTTTGTCAGGCTTGGGAAAGTGAAGCACAGGAAGTCAAAAAAGTCAATGTTCGTTTAGTTATTTTGCGGTTCGGTATTGTTTTAGGTCAAAGTGGGGCTTTAGCTAAGATGATTCCCCCGTTTAAACTATTTGCGGGTGGTCCAATTGGAAGTGGTCGTCAATGGTTTTCTTGGATTCATATTGATGATTTAGTTCAGTTAATTAAAGAGTCTTTAAAACGCTCAGGAATTGTCGGAACATTTAATGCGACAGCCCCCAATCCTGTGCGGATGAATGAGCTTTGTGAAACCTTAGGGGACGTTATGAATCGACCATCTTGGTTACCTGTACCAGATTTTGCCTTAGAAGTATTATTAGGAGAAGGATCAAAAGTTGTTTTAGAAGGTCAACAAGTCTTACCCAAAGAAACCCTATCATTAGGATTTCAATATCAATATCCTACAATTAAATCTGCTTTAATGGAGATTGTTCCTAAGATGTAAATTGTTGTTTTTTTAATAAATTGAAACAATTTAGCATAAGAATTATGATTTATAATGATTCTTAAAAGGATATTATTGTTACTATAATTATATTGATAAGAGATCAGATCTAATGGTTGATTTAGTGACTTGGGGTTTAGCTACAGGATTTATTTTAAAGCCTGTAGTTGAGGACTTTGCAGAAGATACCATTAAAGATTGGTTGAAAGATATCTTTAAAGGAAGGTTATCGGGTGTCATCGAATCATTTAAACGAGAACCTTTAGAAAAAGCAGTCAAAAAAGCATTAGGGAAGTTTTTGACTTTATTTCAAGATCAATTAGTAGATGCTTATTTAATGGAAGATTGTACTTTAGAAGACAATGAAGTTAATCAGAAAGTAAAGCAATATATTAAACCTTTGAAAAAATTTCTATCGTTTAAAAGTGTTCGAGAAATTTTAGGGAGTCCTTTTCAAGACAATATAAAAATAATTAATACAACAGGATTAGATGATATTTGGACAAATAATAATTTGTTATTATTACCAGAGGAATTTGATTGGAATAGATTAGCTAGAAAATATGTTTATGAAGTTAAATCTTTATTGAGAGACAATCAGGAATTAAGGGAAATATTAGACTCTCAGAATTTAGAAAAAATTGCTAATAATCAAGACATTCAACCTGATTACAATTTAGATGCTTACAGAGAAACCTTGCGAGAAAGATATAAGCATCTTCCTTTAGATGGACTTGATCATACCATTCAAGATCGTCGCATTCCACTGTGGGATATTTTTGTTATTCAAAATGTGAGGCAATGTCGAGAATATTTACCAAAAATATATGAAATCCCCAAAGAATATCAAGATAAATTAAAAAGAAGTGGACAATTAGAACAAGAATATACTTTAGAAGAAATAGAAAGATTACAGAAAATTTATGCTAGTCAAATTGCTCAATCTGTATTAGATGTAATTGAAGAAAAATCTTCATCTCTAACCCCTATTTCAGAAAGAAACAAAAAGGAGAATAATTATTTTGTTATTTTAGGTGATCCCGGTTCAGGAAAATCAACCTTACTGAAATATTTAGCAATAAGATGGACAGAATTACCAACAAAAGAATTAACCGTTAAACCCATCCCCTTATTAATTGAATTAAGAGATTATATTCAAGCTTGGCGTCGTCAAGAATGTCAAGATTTCTTAGACTTTATTCATAAAAGTAGCGGATGGGTAGGACATTTAAACAAGCATGATTTACATGAAACCTTAAAAATAGGTCATGCTTTAGTCATGTTTGATGGATTAGATGAAGTCTTTAATTTACAACAACGAAAAGTTATTATTAAACAAATTCACGATCTCACACAAGATTATCCTAATATTCAAGTTATTGTTACGTCTCGTCTCATTGGTTACGATCATTCTTCCCTCAGAGATGCTAATTTTGCCCATTATATGATTCAAGATTTAGACAGAATACAAATAGAAAAATTTAGTGAGAAATGGCATATTTTAACCAGCGATACAGAACAAGATAAACAATATTATCAAAACAGATTAAAACAGGGAATTGATAACTTTTCTGCCATTAAACAGTTATCAGGTAATCCCTTATTATTAACCATGATGGCAATTTTAAATCGTTCCCAAGAATTACCCAGAGAAAGAGCAGAATTATATTATCAATGTTCTCGTATTTTATTGTATGAATTTGATTATAAAAAATCATTACCTCAAGATGAAAGAATTAATTACCAAACCCTAACCTACAACCATAAAGCAGCAATGTGTCGTAAGATTGCTTATTTTATGCAGTCAAATAAAGAAGGGTTAGCAGGTAATATTATTAGTGAAGAAGATTTAGAAACCATTTTATTTGATTATCTTCAATCTAAATGTTTTGATCATCCGAGAGAAATTGCACAATTAATGATTCATCAGTTACGTCACCGCAATTTTATGTTATGTTCTTTAGGAGTCATTGGACAAGAAGGACATTATGGATTTGTTCATCGAACATTTTTAGAATATTTCTGTGCAAGTGAGTTTGTTTGGCGGTTTGAAAAAGATAAAACCTTATCATTAGAAGGATTAAAAAATGAGGTATTTAATCAACATTGGCAAGACGAAAGTTGGCATGAAGTGTTAAGATTAATTTCTGGAATGATAGAACCAAAATTTGCCATAAAAATAATTGAATATTTAATGAGTTTAGATGGAGAAAATAATCAATTTATCAATTTATTGTTAGCTGCTGATTGTTTTTCTGAACTCGAAAAATCTAGTTTATTTGATGATATTTCGAGTGAATTACAGGAGGAATTAAAAGGAATACTGAGACAATATCAAGATAGAATAGACATATATATTTATGAAAAAACAGCAATAAAGTTAGCTGATTATTGGAAAATAGATTCTGAATTAATATCTTTAGTCCAAGAAAGAAATGATGATAGAATGTATGTTACATCCTATAGAATACTTGCTAAGTTTTCAATTACTAATGATGAAGCATTAATGACTCTTAGACGTATAGTTAATTATGATTGAGTTAAATGAAATCAGGAAGGCTTACATGGAACATTTTCCTACTTTAAGAACAAAATGGGATGATCCTGAATTGTTGATTTTGACTCCTATTCATTTGAACTTGAAAGTTAAAATAAACGCTGATGTACGAATGTATATGGGACAAAAATATCGATGTGATGTAGTCTATGTACTTCAAGGAGATTATGATTTAGGGTATAGTCATAATTCTGATGGAACATATGATTTGGTTTCAGATCTCTGGGGATTAGCAAAGCAATATAATCAAACTCAGTTAATAAATTGTATTAATGGTACTGGTGCTGCACTCACTGATTTAAAACGCAATGGAGATTTAAAAAAGTATCTTACAGATGTCGCTTTTTATCGTGAAGGATGGTATTTGGAACAAGAATGGATTGATAAATTAGCACAAGTATATAGAAAGAAAAATGAACAATAAACAACAGTGAAAATAATCGTTTTTCCTACTCCCAATATGGTTAGGGATCGAATATTAAAAGTTCGGGAGTCAGGATTTAGAAGAGTAAAACTTGAGTTATTTTTATTCTCTTTTGCTGGTTAATTTGAGCTTGTTGTCTAATCGTTTTTTTTGTAACTTAGAAGATAAACCTAAGCCCAAAATCCCCATAGCCAATAAACTCAAAGGAGACGTATGTTCTGGAACTGGTTTAAGAGAAAATGTCCGAATTGAATTATCAGCATCTCCAGCTAAATAAACCGTATCATCAATTAATGTAACCCCAGTCATGCCATAAGGGATCGGTGTACCCGGCGCGTTCGGAAGACCAATGGGTAAATCAGTGGCTAATGTTCTTATCTTACCTGTGTTAAGGTTGATTGCTTTGAGACTTTGAGTACCAACCTCAGCAACCACAACAATACCATCTTCATGATAGGCTATTCCTTCAGGTTGCAACAATCCCGTCGCAATCACGTCCACTGCTCCAGTTGAGAGATCAATACTTGAGAGTCGATTACCCAGAGATTCGCTGACTAAAACCGTATTTTCATCAACCACAGCCAAACCCGTTGGACACAATAAATCGCTAGCTACCGTATCTCGTTGAGTCCCTGCGACATCAAGAATTTGCGTCACCTGTCCGAAAATTGGCGTCACCTGTCCGGCATCGACAAGACAATCCGCCACTAAGATACTACCATCGGCCAATTCCACCGCATCATAAGGTAAACTGAAACCTTCATAATCATTCAATACAGATAGAGTGGTACGATCTAGTCTTTGTACCCGTCCACTCAACCAACTACTGGTTAAGATATGATCTTCGTTGACAGAAGTATTGAGGGGAAATTGAATACGGCTAAGGGCGGTATTTTCGATCACACCCGTTTCTCTATCCAATACCCGATAACTATAAGTATCAGCAACATACAGTTTATCGTCAAAAGCTGCTATTCCCAGAGGGAAAGCGAGTCCCCCACTCTCAAGAATTTGGCGAGTTTCTCCTGTATCCGTGTTAACTTCATAAATTGCCCCCTCCACATGATTAGTAACATACAGTAGATCATCAGAGCTAAAAGCCATCGTATCGAGGCCTCCAGGGAGAGAAACCACCACCTCCTTTGCGCCGGTGACGGGATCAACTCTTACCACATCACCCTCAATATTATCTAAAGCAAACAGCTCCCCAGACGAATTAAATTTCACTGAAGTCACAACGGAAAAACCACCAGCGACCGGTTGAACAGTTCCTGTATCAACATCAATTTTAACCACCGCTTCAGCCAACTGTAGAGGACTATACAATAATCCATCTGGGCCAAAGTCAAAAGAGTTTAAAAATCCTGGATTATTGTTAATCAGTGTTAGCGGTGGTGATTGCGTCGGGTCAAGTTCAAACAAACCATTCCCAAAAGGGGTTAAAGTCTGAGCCACGAAAATACGACCATCTTCTTTTTGAATAATCGGATTAGCCCCAGGTAAATTGGAAACAATGGTATTAACAGTCTGTGTTGTTGGATCAAATCTTCTGACTTCGCCACTAAGAAATGCTGTAAAAAAAACTTCACCGCTAGGAGAAAAGAAGAAATCATCCCCTTGACCTTCAGGTGCGTCAATAAACGTCTCAAATTCACCATTATTGATGTTGACCCGATATAGCTTTTGTTCAGGGAAACTTCCTACGTAAAGGTCTCCTGCACTATCAAAATTAATGCCGTTAAGACCCTTAAAAGGTGATGAGGGGATGAGGACATTGGCCTGAACTTCCTGAGTATTCACCATCAAACAACTACTCATTAAAATCAGACACAGGAATTTAGAGTTATTTAGATAATGTTTCATTTTTAATCAGTTAGTGAGAATTTCTGCGTTAATGTTATCTCAAGTAAAATTGAGAAAAAATAAAAAAAATATAGTATTTCAAAGAGATGTAAAATTTCTTGTTGCTTCGCTCCTGAGTTGATATTATTTCCCAGACTTCCTACTCACCCCATACTCTTTGAAATTGTTGCTTAAAAAGTTAGCTTCCCTGCGAGAAGACCCACACTGTACCGAAAGTCAGTGTTGGGAGGAGTGTCACGAATATGTAGAATAAATAAAGAGCCACAAAAAAATAGCTATGACTTTAGAAGATAGACAAAACAAGCTATATCGTTCTCAGAATCATCAAGAATTATTAGATTACTATAGTTCATAAAAATATAGTCAAATATGACATATCCTTATTTTGCCGGTGTTATCCTGACTGGGTGAACTACAACACCCTCTATCCCATAGCTAAAGGCATTTGGGACTGCTTTTCTCATAATATTTAGAGAACCATTCACATCTGCATTGAGTAATTTTCTTTTACCAGTGCGATATAAACCTCTTGTTACTCTTTTTCCTGAAAAAGTCACTTGATTTTTCTGGCCTTTCTGGTAAACAGGAAGACAGTCGTTATCCAAAAAAGAAGCGAGTGAGGTATAAGATTCTTCGGTAATAATTACCTTTATTCCTACCATTTCTGCTTTATAAGATAACATTTCTCTGAACTTATTATAGGGAATCGATACAAAGTTTTGGTTATTTCTTTTCCCTAAGTTAATGCTTTGTTTCCATTCTTGATTATGACCAATTATCAAGGTTCCTATTTTCTGATTAACCAGAGTATCAATAATCAAACGAGATGCTTTGTGGAGATAATCATTAATCTTGAATTCTCTTTTACTACAAAGCTTCTTCAGTTTCTTGCTTGATTGATTTTCTCCTAAAATAGATTGTAGTCCGCTTTTGACTTTGTTATAGTATTGATTAATAGATTTTAACGGTTTGCCATTTATCAAGAGCGGTTTAATTCCGGCTTGATTAAAAGTTAATGTAGCTAAATTGTTTAAGCCAATATCAATACTAGCGTAACGATTTTCCTCTAACTCGTATTGTGTTTTATTCGCTTCATAAATGACCTCAATTACATAATGGTTAAGTTTAGGGACAAGACGAACTTGTTTGATTTTTGAAGTATCTACCTTGGTTTTTAGGTAAATCTCGGTTTTGCTGAGATTAATAATACCTTGTTTAAGTTGTTTTTTACTGATAGCTTGTTTAGTATAAACTACCACATTTCTTCCTTTTATTTTATGCTTATATCCAGGAAGACGAGGACGGGCTTTAAATTTTGATGGTGTTTCTTTGTAAGCTACATTCGCCTCTTTAAAACTCTTCCAGTTTCTCTCAATTATCATCAAAACCTGTTGAGACACTTTAGCTGGTATTGCTTGGTAGTCTTCTTGATTTTGTAGCATCTTTTGAATGTCATGATAGCTACGATAAGTATTTTCAAAGATAAAAGACTGACGAACTAAATAATTAGCATAATTGTAGAGATTTTTAGACAAGAAACATAGTCGGTCAATCTCAGCATAAAACCGATGATTTTCCTGAATAATATGTCTCTCAACTAATCTCATAAATTAATTGGTAAAAAGGAACTTTGATACACTCAAAGGAGTTGTTGATTAATTTAGGAGCAATGTCCTCCCTAAGCTCGTCTAATTGTACCATTGAAGGCTCAACAGAACCATTAATTCTTGTCAAAGAGGTTTGATTTGAGTCCCAACGAACCGAAGATATTTGTCTTGATTTGACCATATATGACTATACTTTCATTGAATGTTTATGATACCTAAACTCCACACTCCAGTCGGTTCTGGAACGGGGGTAGCTGTTAAAAACTGTCCAAGTTCTTCACCCGCATTAGGATCATTTAGAACTTCAGCCCTTGTACGAGTAAAAAAGGCAATATCTAAATGATCCTTTGCCCCTCTAGTAAACCCTTTGGGTAACTGAGGAAACTCATCAACCCAGTCCGTTAAATGTACATGGGGACTAGGATCACCATCGGGGAATAAGTCGGCCACAGGATCAGGTGCGGAAAAGAAATTAACCCCTTGTCCTCTCATCCCACCAATACTAATACCGTCAGGTTGATCCCAAAATCCAGTTTGCAAAATTTGCTTTGTATTGGTATCAAAATTGAAGTTAAAGTCAGAAGACGTTAGATGATTATCAAAAAATTCTTTGAAAGTATTGCCATCAGGATCAATAAAAGCAACATCAAAGGAAGTTAAATCCTCTTTCCGGACAATTCCATCATTATTAACTTGATTTTCATCGTAACTAAAACTTCCCTTTAATTGATAGCCTAAAGTTTGTCCAGTCCAATGTAAATTAAAGGTAACAGCTTCTGCTGAATTAGCAGTAACTAAACCTAAACTTAAACAAGTTACTGTTAACAAACCCATACTTTTTTGAGTCATTTGTCACTTATTCCCAAAAGTTCTATTCTATTTTGACTTCATATTTCTAGCAAAATTATTTCAGGGGTTCAACAGACAACCTGTCAAACTCAGTATAGCACTACGTGCTAGGGAATGGGGAATGGGCAATAGGCAATAGTCCACTCCACAAAGGTTTCAGCTTGTAGAAATGTCCTAACAGTAATGCGTAGTGCTATAGAAGATAAGATAGGTTTGAGAACCAGATTTGGTATGACACTGAATCAAAAAGGTCGCCAAACTTTTACAGTTTTGTCCCAACCACCACTAACTAATTTATGACCATCAGCACTTAAAGCGAGAGAATTGATAGGTGCATTATGGTCTGACAACGTTTGAATAACCGTCATACTTTTCAAATCCCAATGTTTAATCATTTTATCCTGACTGGCACTCATTAAAGTTTGATTACCAGGACTAAACACAACAGAATTGACTAAACTTTCATGACCCTTCAATGTATTAATAAGGGTTCCAGTGGTTACGTCCCATAATTTAATAGTTGTGTCATTACTACCAGTGGCTAGATAATGGCCATCAGGACTAAATGCAACCGTCCTTACTGAGTCTTCATGACCGGTTAAGGTTTGTTGTAATTCCCCAGTGGTTACATCCCATAATTTAATGGTTTTATCCTTACTGACACTAGCAATGGTTTGACCATCAGGACTAATATCCACCGCAAATACCCCAACGGAATGACCCTCAAGGGTGCGTTCAAGTTCTCCTGTGCGCCAATTCCAAATTTTAATGGTCTTATCCCAACTACAACTAACTAAAGTTTGACCATCTGAACTAAAAACAAAAGAACGCACAGGTTTAGTATGACTTGCAAGTTGGGTGATTAACTCCCCAGTTTGCCAATTCCAAAAACGAATGATTCCATCTTCCCCACTACTGGCTAAAATCGAATCGTCAGGGCTAAAAGCAACCGCCAAAACCGCCTTGTGCTGTGCTGGTAAGCGATGTAATAGGGTTCGTTGCTCAATATTCCAGATTCTAATCTCTCCATCATGACCCCCAGTAGCTAATATTTTGCCATCTTTACTAAGAGCAACTGACCAAACACCGCTCGTATTTCCTGTAAAGGTTTGAACGGAGGGAATGTGCCAATTAACCGTTACTTGCTCAATATTCGGTTTCGATGAGAAAAAATTTTGTGGATGTTGTAAGAGTCCATAGGTTGCCCCACCTAGAATAATGAGAGAAACCAGACCAATTTCTCGCCACCATTTAGAAGTATTTTTAGGCTTATTTGAACTTTGATTCAACATAGTACATCTCTCCAATTTAATTGTGTTGTTCAAGAAAAAACCTTGTACAGTAACGGTTTTCAATCAGGTGTATAGCAGTTCCCATACTCGTGAGGTACAAACTTTTCTAGTTTTGGGAGTTCGGGAGTTCAGGAGTTCGGAGGTTCGGGAGGGCAGGCTTCGCCTGTGCTACGCAGCAGAAGTTGAATATTAGGTGTACCTTATGAGTCCAGGAAATGCTATATCAAGATTTCGGGTGAGTGAGTGTCGGAAGTGTGGGAGGGGTGGGAAGTATGGGGAGAATTTTTATTTCGATCCTTAGTCTATTGATATGAAGACTGCTATTAAACGTTGATAGCTTAAAGCTTAAAAATCCTCCTGCCTCTCTTGGTCAGCATTCCCTTGCGCCGTGAGACGACGCGGGGTCTGACCGCTCCTGCCCCCTGCCTCCTGCCTTCTTAAACCTATTCCTGGATGGCAAAATCTTCGGCTGAGAGGTTTTCAACCCCTTCTAAGACAGCAAATTGACCACCATCCCCATAACCGGCTTCTGCACCATTTTGGTTGTAAATTAAGGCTCCCGTACTGGAATTAAAGAGAATGACGGCTTCGCTGGCATCTGCTTCCGCTTCATTAGCGACCACAGCAAACTCATTAGCGATGTCAAAACCATCCCCGACACTACTGGAAAGCTCGGCAAATACGGTTTTATCGAGGATAATTTGGTCTTCTCCAGCTTGGAAGTCTTGAATTTGATTGGTTCCCATATCATTGAGATCGAAAGCTGCATTACTATCAAAGCCAAAGAAGTCTGCCCCATCTCCTCCAATTAGGATATCGTTACCTGCTCCACCAATGAGTAAGTCGGCTCCGTCACCACCAATGAGGGTGTCATCACCCGCACCCCCAATAAGGATGTCATCTCCGGCACCACCATCTGCAAAGATAGGTGTACTGGTGCCACTAGCGTTGAGGAAATCATTACCTTCTCCACCAGAGAAGCTAACTTGTTGTACATCGGTGTCAGATAAGTCGTTAACAGTGAGACTATCATCTCCACCACTGGCATTAATTTCAAAGGATTCGACATTATCTGCATCTAAGGTAAACTGTCCTAAATTAACCCGTTCAAACAAAGCGCGATCGCCGTTTTGTCCTAAAACAAACTCATCTCCAGCACCGTCAGCATCGTTCACTTCAGAGATGTCGTAACCATCGCCACCATCGAGGATATCGCTACCATCCCCATTATTCCAGATGAGACGGTCATTACCGGCTCCTCCATTCATGATGTCATCGCCTTTCTGTCCATCGATGATGTCATCGCCGTCACCACCGTTGAGTTCATCGACACCACCCCCACCGAGAATGGTATCGTTACCAGCACCGCCATCAAGGGTATCCGCAGCATTACCTCCTTGTAATAAGTCGTCTCCCACACCCCCATCAGCGACAAGGGTAGTATCGGTTAGGCTACCATCAAGGGTATCGTTTCCTTCTCCACCAGAGAAGTTAACTTGTTCTACATCGGTGTCAGATAAGTCGTTAACAGTGAGACTATCATCTCCACCACTGGCATTAATTTCAAAGGCTTCTACATCATCCGCGTCTAAGGTAAACTGCCCTAAATTGACCCGTTCAAACAAAGCGCGATCGCCGTTTTGTCCTAAAACAAATTCATCGCCAGCACCGTCAGCATCGTTGACTTCAGAGACATCGAAACCATTGCCACCTTCAAGGATATCGCTACCATCTCCGTTGTTCCAGATGAGACGATCATTTCCATCTCCTCCATTCATGATGTCATCGCCTTTACCCCCGTCGATGGTGTCATCGCCTTTACCCCCTTTAAGAGTATCGACTCCTGCACCACCAAAGACAAAATCATTGCCTTTTCCTGCATCCACAAAGTCTGCGCCATCTCCTGCATCAACGGTATCGTTCCCGAAACCGCTAGCAATAACGTCATTACCGTTACCACCATCGATCTGATCGTCGCCAAAGCTACTCAAGATGTAATCGTCTCCTTCGCCACCATCAATGGTGTCATCACCGAAACTACTGAAGACAAAATCATCACCACCGCCAGCATCGATGGTATCATCACCAAAACCACTAAAGATAAGATCGTCTCCTTCGCCGGTTTCAATTAAGTCTGCGTCGAAACCACCAAAGATAATGTCGCCTTGTTCTCCACCTACAATGGTATCATTATCAACTTGTGCCATGTTATTACTCCTATTGATTGATATTGCACGGAGAGGCGTTTAGTTTTAACCCTCTCTATGGATGTGTAGGGTGGAGTTGGAATTTTTATGCACACTTAGCAAATTAAAATAATCTCGGTTCGGTTTAAGGAGTTTAGGAGTTTAGGAGTTCAGGAGTTTAGGGGTTTAGGAGTTTAGGGGTTTGGGAGTTCAGGAGTTTAGGAGTTTGGGAGTTCAGGAGTTTAGGAGTTTGGGAGTTCAGGAGAGATCATCATGGGGTCATATTTCGTATTTGTTTGACTATTTGTATAATTTATCAACCGCAGATAATTCGATGTTTAGATGCGTTTGGCCTGACGATACCATTTGTGAATAAACCAATCAATAACCATACACAATTTTTCTTCTTCAGGTTCGTAGTATCTTTCAGTCGTAGGCATTGGAAAAAAATAGCCAATTGAATATAAAAAAACCTCTAAATCTCGCTCTAGGTCGTCAATTTGAAATAAATTTGAGTTGATTCCTTCCTTTAAGATCATTAATACATTGTTTTTCACTACCTTTCCTTCTTCTCCTTGTAATTCTGGCTTTAAGCGAATGACAGCACGAGCCAGTTCAGCAGCATGAGAACCACTGAGACGACTTTCTTGAACAGCGCGAAAACGATTGAGTAAATAACGCTTAAGCTTTTCAGGTGCAGATATTGGTGAATACAAAATTTTCTCAGTATCCATTAAATGTTGGCGGGTATAGGCTTCCGTCACTGCAATCAAAATTTCATTTTTGTTCTTAAAATACAGATACAGTGTGCCTACAGCAATGCCAACATCTTGAGCAATTTCGTTCATGGTTGTTTTTCTGACTCCGTATTGACTTAAACGTTGTCTGGCTGCTTGTAAAATGGCTTCTCTTTTTGCCTCATCCAATCTTTGCATACTGAACTCAATGTCTTTTTCGCACTCTAACTTTAACGCCATATTTGGGACGTAGCGAGAATCTAGGATCGATTTCCATCGATTGATTGGGAACTAATTCGATGTGAAACCTTTGCATAACGGTTGCCAAGATGATGATCGATTCCATCAGAGCCAAATTTTTGCCAATACAGATGTGTTGACCTGCACCAAAGGGAAAAAAGGCGAATTTTGGTCTTTGCTTCACTTTTTCAGGAAGAAATCGGTCAGGATCAAACTGTTCGGGATTATCCCAAAATTCGGGATGGCGAAAAATGAAGTATTGAGCAATATTAAAAATTGTGCCTTTGGGAATGAAATAGCCTTGAATTTCATCATCTTCTAGGGCAACTCTCGGCATCCCTAAGCCGATTGGACAAAGGCGTGAAGATTCATCAAAGACGCGACGAGTGTATTGCAGTTGGGATAAATTCTCAACCGTCGGGTTGTTTCCATTCAAAACAGTTTGTATCTCCTCTTGCATCTTAACCATTACATCAGGATAGGTTCCGATTAGATACCATGTCCAAGCTAATGCGTTAGCTGTCGTTTCGTGTCCTGCATTAATCAGTGTAATCACTTCATCTTGGAGTTGGCGATCGCTCATTCCAATTCCAGTTTCTTCATCTTGAGCAGCTAAGAGCATTGATAGCAAATCATTTTGCGCTGTAGTATTTTGACGACGGAACTGGATAATTTCTAAAACAAGGCGATCCAATGTTTGTTTTGCTTGATGAAACTTGAAATTTCTAGGAGTGGGCATCCAGACTGGCAGTGCTAAGGGATTATTCATTCGGAAATAGGCATATTCTATAGCTGTGCGTAAAGATTGTCCTAATCTATCTGTCTTACCACTAATATCAATACTAAATAGGGTGGAACTAACAATTTTCAAGGTAAGACGTGACATTTCGGCTGCAATATCAATGATCTCGTCTTCTGGCTTTTTCGACCATTCACCCAGAAGGGATTCTACACAATCAAGAATTACATTATGAAGTTTAGCCAGTTGCTTTTGATGAAAGGCTGGCTGCATCAAGCGTCGCTGCCTACGCCAAACCTCTCCTTCACTGGTAAATAGCCCTTGTCCCTGCACTAAACTCATTGATTTGAGAAATAAATCAGGCTTTCCATACCGTTCCTGGTGACTGGACAAAATATGTTCTGCATGATCTGGATGAGTCGCTAAGTTTAAAGAAAGGCCCGGCATAATGGGTAAGCGTACTAAATCTCCGTATTCACGCCACATACCCCCCAAATATTCAATTGGCTGATGCTGAAGTTTCGATAGTTTGAAGAATAAATATCCTTTTGGTCCTGGTGGCAAATCAGAATGAGGCATCTGCTATTTTTCTCTAAACGAATAATGAATATTATAATTTTACATTCATTATTCATTTATTGTCGTTCGTTGACCTGAGTCAAAACATTGTAAGGTGGGCAATGCCCACCCTACTGATCAAACTTGTCAAAATTAGTAGTATTGACTGTCATTCCGAGGAACGAGGAATCTCTGTACCTTACTGAAGATTATGTGGTCATTGCGAGGGGAAAAATTAACATTAATCTTTGAGTCATTATTGTAAGCCGATGCACTGCCCACCTTACTTATCAAAAAATTCCTTAATCTCTTCCTCCGTACTATCAAACATCTCTGCAACCTCTGTCACAATACTTTTATCTTCAGTCTTTTGATATAAACTGAGTAAATTTCTAAGCGTTAAACGTGAGTTAGTTTCATCCTGAAATTCGACAAAAATCGCAAATGCTTGCCAATAGTATTGTTTAGCTTGCTCAAATTCCGATAAGGTTTCTGATAAGATTCCTAATGGTCCATAAGTTGTGCCTTGCTGGTAGCGATCGCCGAAATCAATGTAGATTTGGAGAGCTTGTTCATAGTAGGATTGTGCCTGTTGGTATTCCCTGGTTTCCTGGGATACTATGCCTAATTGGTGCAGGATGCGTGCTTGAGAGAAGCGATCGCCGAAATCAATGTAGATTTGCAGAGCTTGTTGATAGTAGGATTGTGCCTGGGGGTAGTCCCTAGTTTTCTGGGATACTATGCCTAATTGGTGCAGAGTCCCAGCTTGAGAGTAGCGATCGCCGAAATCAATGTAGATTTGCAGAGCTTGTTCATAGTAGGATTGTGCTTGTTGGTAGTCCCTGGTTTCCTCGGATACTATGCCTAAGTGGTGCAGGGTGCGTGCTTGAGAGTAGCGATCGCCGTATTCAATTTTGATTTGGAGAGCTTGTTGATAGTAGGATTGTGCCTGTTGGTAGTCCCTGGTTTCCTCGGATACTATGCCTAATTGGTGCAGGGTGCGTGCTTGAGAGTAGCGATCGCCGAAATCAATGTAGATTTGCAGAGCTTGTTGATAGTAGGATTGTGCCTGTTGGTATTCCCTGATTTCTTGGGATACTATGCCTAAATTGTGATAAATACCTGCTTCATAAGTTTTTTTTTGATTATCTTCAATATTGTGAAATTGAGGAATTAAATCTAGTGCGTTTTGATAAGTTTCTTCTGCAAGTTTATATTCTGGTACTTCAAGATAACAATTAGCTAAACCATTAGCAATAATAATAATATTGTCTTCCCAAGCTTCATTACGATTTTCGGATTGATAGAGATTAACAGCATCATATATAAAGCGAGTTAATTTTAACTGTTCTTTTTTATTACTGATTAAACCTAGATAATCATATAAACATTTCCAAATATCATAAACACTTTCTTGTTTACCTAAACAAATTTGTAACCCTTGATAAAGATTTTCGTATTCCCAACGTACAAAAACAATCCCCATTTTTTTTTCTTGAGGATCTTTTGATTCCATCAATTTATCGTAATATCTAGCTAATCCTTTAGAGTGATTTTTAAATGCTTCTTGTAACCCTTCTTTGATGGTTTCATCAACTTCTTTTAGTTTCGTATTTAAAAAGTAAGGTAAGACAGGTTGGATGGTTAATAGTTGAGGTAAATCTTGACTAATAGGAGACAATAAACCCCAGTTAACTGCTTCTGTCACTGCTGTTTCTAATTGTTCTAAATCGTAACTTTGAAACGGTTCAAGTTTCCCTAATTGTTCTGCATATTGAGGAATAAATAAAGAATAAATAAATCCCCGAAAGGGTGCTAAACATAACAATAATTTCTGTGCTGCTTCTGATAAGTTACTGTGGGAATATTCAATACATTTGACAATATTATTGGTTTTATTTTTCCCTCCTGGGTTAATCTCTGCGGTTTCTAGTTGTTCTAAAATTTCTTTAGGTGATTGTTGTTTGAGGTTAGTTAATATCACTTCCATTGCCAAGGGATAACCTGCTAACAATTTCATCAACCGTTGAAAGTTATCATCTTGTTTCAACTCATCTAAAGATTGATTACTATTAATTCGTTTTAAAATATTTTCTGCTAAATCGGTTCTTGCTTGACTATCCAAACCTTTCAATTGATAACGATTATCTCTAAATGTATCTTCTTGTAACCATTCTTCCCTAATACGAGAACCTAAGACAACTTTCGTATTACCTTCTACCAAAGAAGCTAAAAATTCTTGTATCTTTTCTCTTTCTACTTCCTCTAACGTATTTTGAATGGCTAACGGTTGACCGGTTACTGATTCTAAATTATCTAAAATCAAAATATAAGATTCTGATCGCAATTTATCCGATAACTTGCGCCATTGTACGGTTAAATTCATCGCCTGAAAATTAGAAAACTCGAAGCGATCATAAACTTGTTTGCCAATTTCATAGACAATTTGTTGTAAGTTCCACGCTTTTTCATCGTAACCAAAATAAAAGATATTATCAGCAAAATGAGTAACTTGCCACCATTCCCTAAGATAGTTTAATAAGGTTGTTTTTCCTGTTCCTCCCATTCCCTGTAATAAAAGAATATTATGTTTAATTAATGCTTTTTCTATGAATAAAATATCAAGATCCCGTCCCACAAATCCATAAGTCGGCTTTCTAAATTCGTATTTACTATCTAAACTTAAATAATATTCCTCTTCTTCCTCTGGGGTAAAACGTCTTAGATTAAAATCCACCTTTCCATTACAATAAGCAACTGGAAGTATCCAATCTTCTAACTCAATTTCTGTATTATAATAAGCTTTTCTTTCCTTACGATTATATAATTCTCTTCTCCCCAAACGTATCGCTTGATAAATATCTTGACTCGCAAACAAATGTTGATAAACTTGCGTCATCATAACTTCCGCAGCAGTCACCGTCACCGAATAACTCATTGCTACTACCATTTGCATTCCTGCATTCATCAGACGACTTCCTAAACTGGTTTCGCGGTTATCTTCTATTTCCCCTTGATCCAGTTGTTTCCCAGACTGACAAGCATTAAGAATACAAATAGGTATCCCCTTTCCTGTCAATAAATCAGCAATTTCTTGCGCCTCAACTGGATCGTATGTTCCTTTTTCTTCCCCTTCCAATGCTAAAAATGCTTTTACCCCTTCATAGGATTCAATTTTCTTTCTCCCATATCGAGACGTATAAATATAACGATTATTTTCAACTACTTTTTGATAGTCTTTGTAATATTTTAACGCACCATGAACATCAAAATGAACAATATGATAATACCCACTTCCCTTGCTTTCTAAATGTCGTTCCAAAGCTTCATAAGTTCCTGGACGTAATAATTCAATATTAACCCGTAACTTAGCATTACGAATGGCCTCCACCAAAGGACGAGAAATGGTACGATAACCTACATCATCATCCCCGTGAGGTCTAGCAATAACCACTAATAAATTAACAGTAGGAGAGTCTTTAACTTTCGCTGAAGTCGAAGCAGGTTTAACACTTCTTCTAATTAAAATAGAATCAATGGCTAAAGGACGAGGTAAACTGGGATCTTGTAATGCTTCCCAATGAATCGCATGAAATTCTGGGGTGATACTCTCAATTTCGATTTGAACTGTACTTAAATTACCACGTACTTTCTTGTATTCACTATAAGCATCAATATCTTCTTGAAAGACTTGTTTAAATAACTTTTCCCCGTACTTTTTAACACTAGCTGCTGCCCTTGTTGCCTTAATTTCTTCTAAAGTTGGAGTACATAACCAGTCTTCAAAATACCATTCTAATTCCTCTTCTTCTGTGGTATCAAAAGGATCATTAACAGTAATATTGTAGTTGTTTCCTGCGATCGCTAAAATAGCATTAAACCCTGTTTCCGTTTTACCTTGTTCACGAATAGTAATAACAGTCATAAACTCCACACAGTTTCATATTAATTTAGAATTTTGTAGGGTGGGCAAGGTTTCCAAGGATGAAATTAGTTTAGATAAGTCTTTAACTTGCCCACCTTAGCGTCTTAATATTCTATTTATAAACAGTCTCTTAGAGACAGTTTTTTAAAGAAATAATAACAACGAATTTTGTAGGGTGGGCAAGGTTTCCAAGGATGAAATTAGTTTAGATAAGTCTTTAACTTGCCCACCTTAACTAAAGAAATATTAACAACCAGTTTTGTAAGGTGGGCAAAGTTTTCTAGATTATGAGTGGTTAAGATCAATCTCTGATTTGCCCACCCTACCGTCT
>JASJDW010000171.1 GCA_030064955.1 Crocosphaera sp. | reverse complement strand
TCTGATGGTTGTTGAAAAGTTGTTTGATCAACTCCTAAAGGAACCACTCCTGTTACCTGACATAAAAAGCGATAAAATCCTAATTCTTCCCGAGAACCCCAACCATGAAAAACTTGTAATTGTTGATTATTTTTATTATAAGTTTGTTGTTGGTGACTAAAATATCTAACCCATTGATCGATCTGTTGTACAATTTCTCCATAAAGACTACGAGAAAAGAAAACAAAAGCAATTTTCCATTGAGGGTGTTTTAAGTGCATTATCGCTGCTTTTTGACATAGTAATATGGTTTTTCCAGAACCAGCAATTCCTCGTATTCGTTGAAACCCTGAAGGAATTTGTTTAGCAATTTGTTCTTGTTGTAAATCAAATTCATAAAGATGATTTCTTAAGTTTTGTAAAATTTGACCTTTACTATTTTTTTGACTTAAAACTTGATGGTGATCGCGAGATAAAACAGGTGTTCCTGATAAAATATTAAGGAGTAAATTCCATTGAGAATGATTGATTTTTTTTCCTGTAGTAATTGCTGGGGTTTGGTGAATAATTCTATCAATGGTCTCTAAGGAAAGTAAATGATCTTGGAAAAGAATTGGAGGATTACTAACTAATTTATGAAATCCTTTTATTTGCCATTGTTTTGAAGTGATAAAAGGTAAAGCAATTAATACTTTTGCTGTAATTTTATTACATAAATTTGGTTCTTGGTTGAAATATTCTAATAAAGAAAATAACTGATTTTCTGCTTGTTGATAAGGAGTTCCTGAATCAGTATAAAAGTTTTTATAATTCCAATAATGGCCTTGAATACTAACAATTTGATTAATGAGTAGAGATTTAACTTCAATAATCATTAATCCTAACTCAAAATCAGCGATTAAGATATCAGCTTCTTTACGCATTTTTCCCCGTATAGGAAAAATGGGATAACGCCAATAAATTAGACATTTTCTTTGATAAAATGTTTGTTTAATTTTTTCCCATACTATTTTTTCCGCTTTTTGTCCTCTAGGATTAAAAGATTCAGTGGTAATAAACATTTTGTCAATTACTTTACCTATTTTTCTGAAACTTTATAGATACGAATCGTTGTTCCTTGACGAACTTCATTATTTTTTTTTGTTTCATAAATTAATTCTCCAGATTCAATAATATCTTCGTAACGCTTAACAATTTTAGGATACCTATTTTTTTCCAACAGATAACGATCATAATAATTACCCATAACAATATATTCTATATTATGTTTACTAATTTCTTCAACACTTTTGAGATCTCCAAGTGTTCCAGAAGGATAAAAGGTTGCATGGGATGATCTTTGCGGGTTAAACTTTTTTATGGTACCATTTTTATGACTCTTAACTTCAAAAAACTGAAATGACATTTTAGGCAGTTGAGGAGTGTAATCTTCAACAAGAATAGAAGAATTTTCAGGAATATTTTTAAGCATCCATCCCCCTGCAAAAGTCCTTGTATCTACCCCAGACATCTTATAACCTTGTATTATATCTTTGTGTAATAACGGACTGGAAATTAAGGTCAACATTACTAATATTAAAAATAATCCTAAAGAATAATTAAAGCGTAATTCTAGAAATTTACAGATACGATAAATGGAATAAGCAAGAAAAATACACAAAAAAGGAATCATAGGAATTATCCAACGTTCCCATCGCAAATTGAGTAAAGAAATAAATAATAAAAATAAACTTGGAAAACTAATTAATAAGAACAGTTTATCATAATTGCAAAAGAATAGAGAAAGGCAACCTAAACTAATTAATAATAGACCAAAAACTGTAAAAGATTGTGTTAGAGGATTTTGAAAATACCATATTAAATTATTGATAAATCCTTCTCCTGTTGCTCCTAAATGAGATGACCTATTTTCTTGACTAATATCTATTAAAACTTGATTAAAATCTAAAAATAGAAAAGGAGAAGCAATAAACGCACCACTGGTACAAGCTAAGACACTACTAACAGGTTTTAAATAACCTTGAACCTTCCATCCTTTTATCAAAATATAGGTTAAAATAATTGTTAATAAAAAAACAATAGCTGGATATTTTGTTGCTATCGCTAAACCGAGAAAAAAACTTGCTTTAAAATAGTTTATTAAACTATCTTTTTCAAGAATTTTCAAACAATAATAAAAAGAAATAAGTAGTAAAAATGGCATTAAAGTATCCATACGAGCAATTTTGGAAACTTCAACATGAAGAGGAATAATAGCAACTAAAAAAGCGGATATTAGTCCGACAGTTTTGTTAAATATCTTAGTAGCAATTAAATACACAAACCAAATTGTTACAACTCCAAAAAATGCACTCCATAAGCGACCTGTTAAATAAAAAATACTAGGGTCTTGACGATAAAACTCTAAAAAAGCTTCAGAACTATTAAAAATTCCTAAAAATCGACCTCCTACAAACATCAAACCATAGGATAATACTAAAAGATAAATAACCGTTGTAGCTGGATGACCAAACCAATGAGGGTTCAAATCTTGAGTTGATAGGATACGAAATACAACTCTAATCCGATTAGGTTCATCGGGATTATATAGATAAGGTAAACCGAAATTGATACCATAAAGACGCAACAGTAAACCAATCAACAAAATTCCTATTATAATAGGATTGCTGTATTGACCTAAGGTCAAATCATATTCTTTTAAAGATTTCATTAATTTAGATGTACCGAAATTTTTTACTGACTTAATTTTTACTATACCAACGTAACAATACCCTCGCTAATCTTTGGGGATGGTGAGTTACTTTTGCTGTCATCGGATCTTCATCCATAATATTAGCTAAAACAATCCGACATCCTAAATTAGTTACATCTTCTCGGTCTAAAAAAACAGGATGAGATTGTTCTTTAGCATAGTTTTTTAAGACTGTAGGAGAAGGAGAAACCCGTTGTACTAAAACAGCATCAAATATTCGTTGCCCGCAAACACGATCAATGGCTTTAATATGATCAGATACAGTATAACCGTCCGTTTCCCCTGGTTGAGTCATAATATTGCAGACATAAATACGAGGAACCTTTACCTTAGCTAAAGCGTCTTTAATATCTGATACCAAAAGATTAGGAATAACGCTGGTGTAAAGACTCCCTGGACCCATAATAATATAGTCAGCTTCTCTAATTGCTTGTAACGCTGCGGGTAAACCAGGCGGATCCCCTGGAAAACAACCGATTTGAGCAATTTTTCCCCCAGCCTCAGTAATATGAGATTCTCCCTCCACAAAGCGACCATCATCTAATTTAGCCCATAAACGCACATCACTGAGGGTTGCGGGTAACACTTTACCCCGAATAGCGAGAACTTTTGAACTTGCTGCGATCGCCTTTTCAAAATCCCGTCCCGTAATGGCTGTCATAGCTGTCAAGAACAAGTTACCAAAACTATGGCCTGTGAGTCCTTCTCCTGCTTGAAAACGATATTGAAACAACTCCGTTAATAATTTTTCTTCATCTGCTAAGGCGGACATACAGTTTCTAATATCCCCAGGTGGTAAAACACCGATTTCTTCCCTGAGTCGTCCTGAAGACCCTCCATCGTCCGCTACGGTCACAATGGCAGTAATATTAGCACTATACTGCTTTAAGCCCCGTAACAGGGTCGATAATCCCGTTCCTCCCCCAATAGCCACAATTTTCGGTCCACGATGTAGACGACGATGGGTTAACAAGCGATCAACCAACTCTTGATCGCTATCAGGGAACGCCTCAGTAATCGAACCAACAGTACGACTTTGTCCCCATAATAGTAGAAATAGTCCCAGTAGTAGAGCCACAGGACCAGAAATATAGCTAGGAACATGGGTAGCAATGGTTTCGAGAAGTTGGGAGATTAATTCCAGAAAACGGTTAACCGGGGTCAATTTCACCCAAATAGCTAAGCCTAACACTGATAATAATAGACCCGTGGCACTAATCAGTAACCAGCGTTTAACAAATAATCCAGGGGATAGCCATTTAAACCAACGATTAACCCGTTTGGGGGTTTGTTGGCCAATGATTGACCATCTTCGTTGTTTGGGGGAGAGTTTGCGTATTGCTTTTTGTAAAGGACTGATGGGCATAGGTTATGATCACTAGATAAATATTATAAATGAACTTTAATATAATGATTTATGGCAACATTAACACAAAAGTTGCCTTTCATGCCCAAAACCGTTTAACTAATCTGAGTTCAGTGTTAGAAGTTCAGTTTATTCCCTTATCTTAGCTAACTAATGTTTTTATGAGATAATCTTTATTACTATGGAGATGACAACTTAAATGAAAGCAATTCGCACCATTGTTATTACAGGAATTACCAAAGGATTAGGGAGGGCTTTAGGGGAAGAATTGATTAAAAAAGGCCATAAAATTATCGGTTGTGGTCGTTCCGTTAAAGAAATAGAAAAACTTAATCATCTCTATAAAGATCATGACTTTAATGTGGTTGACTTATCTAATAATCAACAAGTACAAACCTGGATCAACAGAGTTATTAATCAATGGGGAAGTCCTGATTTTTTAATCAATAATGCAGCAATTATTAATCAACCCTTACCCTTATGGGAAATTAGTGAAGAAGAATTTATTAAACTAACGGATATTAATATTAATGGTGTAGTGAGAACCATTAGGGGATTTTTACCAGCAATGATGGCACAAAAAAAAGGAATAATTGTTAATTTTAGTTCAGGATGGGGTCGTTCAACCTCCCCTGAAGTTGTTCCTTATTGTACTTCAAAATGGGCTATTGAAGGACTATCCCAAGGATTAGCCCAAGAAGTTCCTAAAGGGATCGGTATTATTGCTCTTAATCCAGGAATTATTAACACCGAAATGTTACAAACTTGCTGGGGAAATAATGCGTCTGGGTTTGAATCTCCTAAACAATGGAGTCAAAAAGCTGCTCCTTTTATTTTAAAGCTAACCCCTAAGAATAATGGTCAATCTTTAACGGTTGCATAAAGCAAAGATTAGATTAACTTATTACAAAAGATTAATTTTTTGTCTAATTTGTCTAAAATAAAAACAGATTATTATTAATGGAATTAATTATGCGATCGCCAACCTTTACCGGAATCAATGTTGATGAATTTATTAGTCAATATGGAGATAATGAATGTTATGAACTGATTGATGGGGAATTAGTTGATATGGAACCTACAGGAACCCATGAACAGGTAGCAGCTTTCATTAGTCGAAAATTTAATGTTGAAATTGATCGCCAAAATTTGCCTTATTTTATTCCTCATCGTTGTTTAATTCAACCCTTGAGTTCTATTAGTGCTTTTCGTCCCGATGTTATTATTCTTGATGAAAATGCTTTAAATAATGAACCTCTTTGGAGTCGTGAACCTGTCATTACTTTAGGAACAACCATTAAATTAGTTGTAGAAGTTGTTAGTAATAACTGGCAAAATGATTATGCGCGTAAATATGAAGATTATGAGTCTTTGAAAATTTCTGAATATTGGATTGTTGATTATTTGGGAATTGGAGGAAAATATTATATTGGAAGTCCTAAACAACCCACTATAACGATTTGTCATCTAGTTAATGATGAATATCAAAGAATTCTGTTACGTCGAGGAGATATGATTGAGTCTAAATTATTTCCTAAACTTCAATTAAATTGTGAGCAACTATTTTCGTTCGCTACATAATAAAACTTTTATTTTTATCTAAATTAAAATCTCCAGCTTTCCCGTTTCATAAATCCTTGAACATTGGTACAGTCAATATTAAAATACTGACAAACATTAGGAATTTTAGCAGCATTGGGTTTAAAAACTTCTTCTGTAACCACACAACCTTCTTTAACTTTTGCAGCAGCAATAATAAATGGATCAGCTATGGGTGTTCCTTTTAATCTTTGCTTTTTTGTTACTAGAGTTTGAAAATGAGGAACTGCAAATATTTGACTAACAAACATCATTTCATCTGGAGTCGGAGTAACAAATACTTTTTTATTCTCTTTAGCCCAATCAATAATAAATGATTCACTGCCCCTGTTCAATTCATTATAAACCTCTCTCACTGATATTAAATTACCATTATTGACCAATAAATCAATTTTCTCCCAAACTGTAGGAAAGATTTCTGGAAAATAATGACTTAATACTCTAAAACTATTTGTATCAAAAATGTAAATCATTAAAAGTCTTTCCTATCTAAGAGAAATTGTTCAAGTTTAGGTACATTTTTAACCTTTATATTTAGGTAATCAGCTAATGCTTCCATACCAAACTTTCCTTGATAGTATTTATTGAATACCAATTTCAGATAATTATCCCCTAAATAGGTCGCTTGAGTGGCATAATAGTTACCACCTCCTTTCTGATCTGATTTTGATTGCTTAGTTTTGGCATATTGATCTTGCCATGATTTAACTTTCGTCTCATAGTCATTTTGGGTAATAAGATTATTATCAAGAAGTTTTCTTAATATAACCTCGCGACTAATACTATATTTTTGAGAGAATTCTGAAATCAATTGATCATTATAACTATCTCTATAATTATCTAAATCTTCAAAAAAGCTCTCAGTAGGAACAAGAAACTCTGCTGCAAACTGATTGCAAAATATTTCTATTTTTTTACTATCTTTTTCTAAAAAATCAATATATTCATCATCTACTTTAGTGATACCACTAACTTGTAATAAGATATGAGCTAATTCATGAAAAATAGTAAAAATTTGTCTTACTTTAGCTGTGCTATTATTAAGATAGATAATGGGAAATTCTTGATCAATTAAACAAAAACCAGAAATATCTTTTTGTTCAAAAGACTGTTTAAAAATAAAAATTCCATTAACTTCTATTATATCTCTCCATTTTTTCAAAGCATCATCATCATTCTTCCAAGAAAATTGTTCATCTAATTCAACATTAAGATAATCTCGAACTTCTTGAGTAATTCCCTTAAGATTATTTTTATCTAAATCAATTGAAAGATCTCTAAATATTCTGTTTTGACTAGGATTGCTCCCGTCATTTAGTTCTTTTAATGATAATTGCATCGCCTTAGCTTGACGTAAAATATATACAGTATTTGATGAAAGCTTATTGATTTCAAATTCAGGTAAAGTTCTAAACTCTGATTGTTCATCTGATTCTTCAGGGGGTTCAGGAAAGAAAAATAATGCAATGGGACGCTTATAAATTTCATAAGCAAGTTTTTCTAATTGAACATAGGTAGGAGACTTTTCCCCTGACTCCCAACTTTTGATAATATCAATATCTTTTTTTAACTTCAAAGCTACATCTTCAAGAGAATATCTTGCCCTTTCTCTTGCCCATTTTAATATCTTGGGATTAATACCGATCATAGCTTCAGTCATTTATCTATTTTATCAGCTATTGTTATCAAAACAACAACATTTGTACTATGTTAAGATAATTTGTTGCAACAAGCAAACTTATGTAGAGAAATATTAATTTTTCACTCTATGGTCTTCATAAAGCGTCAATCTAGAAATAGATATTAAAAATTCCCAAAAACCCCCTTAACTTTAATGTAGCAATAGCACACTAAAGAAGGAATAACTATGATTGTACACACTTAAGGGAATTAGGAGGAAAACAATGGGTATCGCTACAGTTAACCCAGCAACGGGAGAAACCATTAAAATCTTTGAACCGCTTACACCAGAAGAGATTGAGCTAAAACTCGCTTTAGCAGACACAACCTTTAAACAGTATCGCAAAATTTCCCTTGAACAAAGAAGTCAATGGTTAAATGCCGCTGCCGATATTTTAGAACGAGATCAACAGAAACTAGGGGAAATTATGACCCTAGAAATGGGTAAACCCATCAAAAGTGCGATCGCAGAAGCGAAAAAATGTGCCTTAGTTTGCCGTTACTATGCAGACAATGCTGCTGACTTTCTTAAAGATGTTGAAGCGCAAACAGATGCCAGTCGTAGTTTTATCCGCTATCAGCCTTTAGGAATCATTTTAGCAGTGATGCCTTGGAATTTTCCCCTGTGGCAAGTGTTTCGCTTTGCGGCCCCTGGATTAATGGCTGGAAACGTAGGTATTCTCAAACACGCTTCTAATGTTCCCCAATGCGCCTTAGCTGTTGAAGCGATCCTCAAAGAAGCTGGGTTTCCCGCAGGTTGTTTCCAAACCCTTTTAATCGGCGCGTCTCAAGTTGAATCTATCATTAATGATCCCAGAGTCAAAGCAGCTACTTTAACGGGAAGTGAACCCGCCGGAGCGAGTTTAGCCTCTGCTGCTGGTAAACAAATTAAAAAAACCGTTTTAGAATTAGGGGGTAGCGATCCCTTCATCGTCTTAGAAAGTGCCGATATTGAAGCAGCAGCCACCACTGCGGTAACTGCAAGGATGTTAAACAATGGCCAATCTTGTATTGCAGCAAAACGCTTCATTTTAGTCGAGTCCATCGCCGATAAATTTGAGGCTTTATTGCTAGAAAAATTTAAAGCCCTCAAAGTAGGGGATCCCATGAACGAAGAAACGGACATTGGACCCTTGGCTAACGCTTCCATGTTATTAGAACTCAATCAACAAGTTCAAGAAACTTTGGCAAAAGGAGGCAAAATAGTATTAGGGGGTGAAGTGATCAGGGATTGCCCAGGTTACTTTTATCCGCCTACCATTTTAACAGATATTCCCGTGGATTCTCCTGGTTATCACGATGAATTCTTTGGTCCAGTGGCTTTACTCTTCCGAGTTAAAGATATGGACGAAGCCATTGAACTAGCTAATGATACCATCTTTGGGTTAGGGGCTAGTGCCTGGACCAATGATCCAACAGAGCAAGATCGACTGATCGAAGAGATTGAAGCCGGATGTGTTTTTATCAATGGTATGGTCAAATCTGATCCCCGCCTACCTTTTGGGGGAATCAAGCGATCGGGATACGGACGGGAATTAAGCATTGAGGGAATGCAAGAATTTCTTAATGTAAAAACCGTGTGGATTAAGTGAGGAATAGACTATAAACAGTGGTTTTTGTCAAGGCTCTTTCGTTAAATTAGAGTAAGAGAAATTTGATAATCTATCCTCAACTCCCGAAACGGTTTAAAAACCAAAATTTCGGGAGTCACTATTGACTAATCAGTATAAGGGAAAATTCACATGGGGGAAATGAACACAGCGGAATTATTGGTAAAATGCCTAGAAAATGAAGAGGTAGAGTATATTTTTGGTTTGCCAGGGGAAGAAAACTTACATATCCTAGAGGCACTTAAAGACTCTTCCATTCAATTTATCACCACCCGTCATGAACAAGGGGCTGCTTTTATGGCGGATGTCTATGGACGATTGACAGGTAAAGCTGGGGTGTGTTTATCTACCCTCGGGCCAGGGGCAACCAATTTGATGACAGGGGTTGCCGATGCCAACCTAGATGGTGCGCCTTTAGTGGCTATTACGGGACAAGTAGGAACTGATCGGATGCACATTGAATCCCATCAATACCTGGACTTAGTGGCTATGTTTGCTCCAGTAACAAAATGGAATAAACAAATCGTTCGTCCTAGTATTACCGCAGAAATCGCTCGTAAAGCTTTTAAATTGGCACAAAGTGAGAAACCTGGAGCGGTTCATATCGATCTTCCTGAAAATATCGCAGCAATGCCCGTCGAAGGTCAACCCTTAAAACGGGATGCACAAGAAAAAACCTACGCTTCCTATCGTAGTTTAAACGCAGCAGCGATGGCCATTTCTAAAGCCAAAAACCCCTTAATTTTAGTGGGAAATGGCACCATCCGCGCTCAGGCCAGTGAAGCGTTAACGGAGTTTGCTACGACTCTAAATATTCCTGTAGCCAATACTTTTATGGGCAAAGGAGCGGTTCCTTATACCCATCCTCTATCATTGTGGACTGTGGGATTACAACAAAGAGACGTTATTACCTGCGCTTTTGAACAAAGCGATCTCGTCATCGCAGTGGGGTATGATTTAATCGAATATTCCCCTAAAAAATGGAACCCAGACGGAGCAATTCCCATTATTCATATTGGGATGGAACCCGCTGAAATTGATAGCAGTTATATTCCTTTAGTGGAAGTAGTGGGAGATATTAGTGATTCCTTGATAGATATTTTAAAACGGGCCGACCGTCAAGGAAAATCAACCTCTATCGCTGCCGGTTTACGCAGTAAGTTAGTGACAGAATACGAAAAATATGCCCACGATGAAGGATTTCCTGTTAAACCGCAAAAAATCATCTATGATCTGCGTCAGGTGATGGGTCCAGAAGATATTGTCATCTCTGATGTGGGGGCCCATAAAATGTGGATGGCCCGTCATTATCATTGCGATAGTCCCAATACTTGTTTGATTTCTAATGGGTTTGCTGCCATGGGGATCGCTATTCCTGGGGCGATCGCCGCTAAGTTAGTGTCCCCAGATAAGAAGGTGGTTGCAGTGACAGGAGACGGCGGCTTTATGATGAACTGTCAGGAGTTAGAAACGGCTTTACGTGCTGGTACACCGTTTGTTACCCTAATTTTTAATGATAATGGTTATGGTTTAATTGAATGGAAACAAATTAATCAATTTGGTCAGTCTTCTTTTATTAAGTTTACCAATCCAGACTTTGTTAAATTTGCTGAAAGTATGGGCTTAAAAGGGTATCGTGTAGAGTCCGCTGATGATTTGGTTCCTACTTTAAAAACTGCCTTAGAACAAGGAGTTCCCGCAGTCATTGATTGTCCAGTTGATTATGAAGAAAATATCCGTTTCTCACAAAAAGCAGGGGATTTAAGTTGTCAAATTTGGGAGTAAAATTTTAACTTTTGGGTGGGCATTGCCCACCTTTTTTATCGGTAATCTTTAAAAACTGGAGTTTAGACTAACCCTCAAAAAATCATACCGTACAGTCTAGTCTAGCCAGCAGGGGGGTTACGGGGGGTGAACAGTAAGGAGATAATGGGGTAAAATTAGCCAATAATCAAAAACCTTGAATCAATCTGCTTTAAAACTCCGAAATTTCAGAAATGAAGTCTATCAACTGTTAGGGCCTTAAAAAGTTAAACTTTAGTATAAATTTATGAAGTTTTTTTTAGAATCTATAATTAACAAAGTGCGTTTAAGTTATTATTTTAGATATCGTTTTTAATGGGATAATTAAGTTATGAAAAAGATCAAAGTTATACTGTTTAGTTTTTTACTAATGCTGGGCTGTTTATTAATACCTAATAAGGTATTAGCAGATTCTTTACCTGCTAATCAGATTACTTTTTCCGAAAATTATTCTACCTTAGCAAATAAAAAACAATCACTTGAAAATAAAATTGCTCAAGTTGAAGGAAATTTAGCTCCTTCAAGATTGCGAGGAAAACCATGGGAAGGTTTAAAAGAAATGTCATCAAGCCCATCTGTTCCTGTAGAAATAATAAAACAATGGCGTTGTAATGGTTCAGGAAGATATGTTTCTGTAGTAAATTTTGATGACATTAATAGTTATCAAGTTTGGGTTAATCATACTGCATACAATATTGATGATGATTCACATTTTCATGGTAGTAATGACATGATAATGGAACCTTCATCAAAATGGAGTTTAGGTTGTACAGTTTCGTTGGGATATGATGGCGAACCTGAATTTTTAAATAAATGGGTAATAGATAAAATAGAACAATGGGAATAGTTACGTAACTTCTGAATTTAGTTTTTTTGAAAAGTAGCGTTCCTAATAATTTATGGGAAGGCTGCTTTTATTTTATGGATTAAATCATATTATCAACGTCTTCTCATTTAAGGGTTTAAGATATCATCAAGCAATGATTACTTTAAAAATGTACTCTTCTTCATAAACAACTCTATAATCACCCATTCTAATTCGATATAAGTTATCATCACCCTGCAATTTAATAACACCAATGGGTCTAGGATTTTGACTTAATTCGTCTATAATCAAACTAAGACGCTGTTTAATTGCAGTTGGTAAACGACGAAACTCCTTCGCTGCTGAAGTTTTAAGAGACTGTTCCTAAAGAAATAATAACAACGAATTTTGTAGGGTGGGCAAGGTTTCCAAGGATGAAGTTAGTTTAGATAAGTCTTTAACTTGCCCACCCTACCGTCTTAAGATTCTATTTATAAACAGTCTC